>JAQUFK010000081.1:0-4319 GCA_028684695.1 Methanosarcinaceae archaeon
AAAGCAAGGAAAAGCCTGAAAGCAAATAGAATCTGGGAAAAGAATAAGAAGCTATATAAAGAAAATAAAAAGGTCTGAAAAGGGGGTTTTTTATTTTTCAGACCTTTTAGGCACTTTAGCTTTTAAAAGCTTAAAGACATAGTTACACGCTTAGCGCTCACTTTTCAAAGCTTTTTCCTTCTCATTCCTAAGAAAACCGCTCCAAGCGCTGAGAGGACAAAAAGAACTCCTACAAGATCAGCTCCGGAAAAAGACATTCCTACATTTCCTTTGGAAGAATCTTTAGTCTCTTTTTGCATTTCATAGCCTTCCACGTAATCATTGGATTTTGAAGAGCTGGCCCTCTGGACAGGCTCCGAGCTCTCCTGGCCGTATCCGGCATCGGATTGTGCACAAGAACTGCTTTGGTTGCTTTCGGAACTGATTACTTTGGGCTGCACCGTGGATTTCGAGCTGCTGTGAGAACTACTGCTGCTTTCCAAGCTTTTTGCTTTTGTAGTCGCTTTCTTTATTGCCTCGCTGAACCCAGGAACTGAAACATATCCTTGAACGTTTTTATTAAGAATTGGATTTCCACAAGTGTGATGACAACAAGCAACTCCATCCTTTACAACGGATTCGGCATATTCTCTGGCAAGCTTCTTCAAGACTTCATCTGAAGCCTCCCAATTGCCTTTAAAAGAAGTTTCAAGCATCCGGGCGGTCATGGCCTGATAGGCATGAGGGTTGTTTGTTTTAAGCCAATCACTAAGAGCCTGATCCTCTACATAGGTTTGATAGACCCGATCCCAAACCTTATCACTGATAAGATCTGGGTTAGTAGCTTCCCAGCCCCAGAGGTTTTCAAGGAAAGCTGCCATCTCAGCTGCGCCTGCATACCCGTGTTTCTCCATACCCGCAATCCAGTCCTGGTTAAAGTACCTCGCACACAATTCATTTTCAAGGAAAGAAGCGAGGGTTTCTACCATTTCACTGTCAGGCTCCCGAAGATTAAAGATAAAGGATTCAGGATATTCGCCATCAGAAGCATATTTAATGGCAAGGTTAAGCCCTCCAAGATACTGGAAAAACTCATCAGTGTCAAGGACTCCGTAGGTATTCGAGCTTCGGCTGTGTAGAGTTACTTTGACATCATCAAGGTTCTCTTCAAAAAGAACCTCATTTTCAAGCTCAGAACAACCCGTAAACTCAGCAAGGCTTTCGCCCCATATGTATTCTCCGTAGGCATTGCTCATTTTACTGATATAAAGTTCGGCAAGATCGTCAGTATTATTCCAGGTATTGCTTGCAGAAACCACATTGCTCATCCCAGTCCCATAGGCCCCATCTGCAGGTCCAAAAATCCTAAGAGTTGCAACCTGCCAAGCAAGGGTCTTATTATTCAGGGTTTTGTTAAGCTCGGAAGCTAGAGCTTTCGTGTTTTTAAGGACATAGTTAGGGTTTTCTTCAGTTCCGGAATACTTAGATTCATCACAGACCTCTCTTACCGCATAATCAATCAAGCGAATATTATTCGGGTAGGTATCTCTATACAAACCGGAAATCTGAACCATAACATCAATGCGCGGCCTTTTGAGCTCCTTATCCGAAATAAAGCTCAGATCATCATAACTATCAAAATCATCATCATCATCAGTGAAATCCGGCTTTACCCCAAGTAGATAAAGAATCTGAGCCTCCATTACCCCTTCAGTGCGAGTGGTTTCTCCTGCCCAGAGCACATAAGCAACCTTTTCGGGATAGGTGTCCCCTCCGTGCTTACGCTGGTACTGCTCGAGCATCTCATCCACCATTGATTTTCCAAGCTCCCAGGCCGCTTTGGAAGGGATTTTCTCAGGATCAAAGGAGTAAAAATTCCGACCTGAAGGCAGAGTACCAGGATCCCTTACAGGATCTCCTCCAACATTCGCTTCAATAAACGTTCCGTTCAGAGCTTTTAAGACCTGATTGATTTCCTCCTCCCCACTAGCAAGCAGAGTCGCATACTCTTCTGCTTTTTGAAGATCTTGAGTAAGGGTTTTGTTCTCACTGCAATTTAACACATAGGCTTGGGCTTCTGAAGATCTCTCGTTTTTGAGAAGAACGCATTCAAGAAGAGCCAATTTGGCTTTATCGGAAGAATTGTAGCTGGAATTATTAGCATCAAAACAAAACTCCACATGCTCCTCAAAAGATTTTCCGAGCATCGAATTTACCATGCCCACAAGTTCAACTCCTTTAGGAGAAGTTCCAAGCACATGCAAGCCATAAGGCATGGATGTACGCTTGAGTTTCTCAAGTAGGTCCTCAAGTTCACCTAGAAAACTCCCCTCAAAGCTTTCCTCGTCTTCTACAAGACTCATGTTCAACTGGGAGTCAAGCTTTAATTCTTTAGTAAGATTCAGAATCTTAGCCTTATGGGCCTCAAGGATTTTCTTATCTCTTCCATCTTGCTTAGCACTCGTATAAGCAAAGACAGCCTCGTCAAGCTCAGCATATTTTCCATAAGCTCCGGCTTTTACGACAGGAGGAATCAGATGGTCGAGGATAACAGCATTGCCTCTGCGTTTTGCCTGGATACCTTCTCCTATTCCGTCCATAACATAAGGATAAATAACTGGAATCTCTCCGGTCATCAAAGCAGGCCAATCTTCAGAAGAAAGACAGAACTGTTTGCCGGGCAGCCATTCTACAGTTCCGTGTCTGCCCATGTTAATCATTGCATCAGCCCCGAATTCGTTCTGAAGCCAGAGGTAAAAAGCAATATATTGGTGGTGTGGGGGAAGATCCTTTGAGTGGTAAAGGGCCTCATTGTCCTGCAACCAACCCCTCGTGGGTTGGGGAGCAAGCAGCACACCCTTGCCGATTTCGAGCTTTGGAATTACCAGATACTTTTCAGCTCCAGATTCCCAGACCATAATCTCGCCTGGGGCTTCTCCCCAACGGGAAACTACTTCCTCTTGACGAGCTTCAGGCAGCGTTTCAAACCATTTTTTGTAAGTAGAACTGGGAAGCAGGACAACATCTCCTTCATTAACAAGCCGCTCAAGCTCCCCAGGAGCCCAAGTTCCTATGTTTGAGCCCTGCATTAGCATAAGGTCTGTAAGTTCCTTTGCGTTTGGAATATTCTCGGAATTAATGGCATAGCCTGCTTCAGCCATTCCATTAAGAAGATTGCAAATACTGGGTGCAACGTCAAGATAGGAAGCTCCTATCCCGTCTTTTCCGCAGCCGTGGTTGTAATAGATAATTGCAACTTTCTTTTCGGCTGCAGGCGTTCTTTCCGGAGAAAGCTCGACTAGAGCAAGGGTTCGGTTTACAAGCCATTTCACCTGGCCTGAAATCGGGACATAAATTTCCTCCTCGGTCTCAGGATCAAGTTCAGAAGTAGAGATCATGATCGGATCAATGAATCCGGACCATTCTGGTCTGTAGATCCTCATCATACTGTCTGCTGGAAGAGGACTGCTGCTTGCGTTCCATTCGGAGTAGTTTAGGTATCCATTTAAAACCCCGTTGAGAAGAGGAATTTCAAGCCCTGTAGTATTAAAATAATTTCCGCGATAGGTAAAGGAAATTAGGGCATCCATGTAGGTTTCAGTTTCATTTCTGATGAAAGAATCACAAGGGTTTGAAGAATCCCCGTAAAAAGCAATAACGTTGGCTCCTCTGGATTCAAATTCCTCGATAAGCGCATCAAAGGGTTTTACTCTGTTTGGATAATAAGAACCATAGAAAGCCAAACCTACAGTGGGAGCGGCTGCATCATAAGCGTGTTTGCTATTAGCCCTATTTTCATACCATTCCAGATATTCTTCATAACTTTCAGCAAAATAAATATCTGAACCGTTCTTGAAATCCGGGTGGTAGATAGCTTTTTTGGGAGGCCCTATGGGAGCTTCCACTCCAAGGTCTTTCCGTCCATAGTATTCATTTGCAAGGTAAAAAATCATGTGGTCCAAATTCCGATTATCTGCAGGAATATTTGACCAGTAAGTCTGAAGGAAAGCCATAAAGCCGGCTTTATCTTCCTCAAATTTCGGAGGAACGATGGATAAATTATAAGGAAGTGTGGTAGTCTGTCCTATAACCACAGCCCCATTATCAAGAGCCTTCTTGACATCTTTTTGAAGCACTTCTGCATCTTGAGTAAACATATTGATATAGATGAGATCCATGCTACTGATATCGACTTCTGTATGATTTTCCAGATTATTTGGGGTAAAATAGCTTACTGTAAGATTCAGATTATTGTTCCCATTGAGCCTCTTTACTGCAGCTTCAAGCTGGGAATCATACCTGTATCCGGTGATGATTGAAACATTTAAGTGTGGACTATT
>JAQUFK010000081.1:4419-8723 GCA_028684695.1 Methanosarcinaceae archaeon
TATTTGGGGTAAAATAGCTTACTGTAAGATTCAGATTATTGTTCCCATTGAGCCTCTTTACTGCAGCTTCAAGCTGGGAATCATACCTGTATCCGGTGATGATTGAAACATTTAAGTGTGGACTATTCGAATAAGACAAAACTTTGTCTCTTAAAAGAGCTACAGTAACATTATCCTTATATAGAATTTTGGAGCCCATAGGACGGGCTGTATAACCAGAGATAGTGGCTTTTTCAGAATAAAGATCTAAGAGAGAAGAAATCTCTTCAGGGTTAGATGTACCGCTATTTCCTAGAGAAATATTTTTTGAAACGGGAGTAGAATTTAGAATCTTTAACTTTTCATCAACATTATAACATTTTAACTCTCCGTTTTTTTCATAGTATTTAATAGCTATAAGCGTGTAGTTACCTGGTGGGATGTCTTTAAGCTCATAATAACCACTTTCATTGCTTGTAGTATTTCCTACAACTTCAAACTGCGAACATAACGAACTTGCACAAGCACTAGAAACCATCAGCGTAAGCAGTAAAAAAATCAATCCTAAAACTTTAACGTAGTTTATAGAATTTTTGAATTTTCTTTTTCGAATTTTTACCATATTTATATTCCTCATAAAAATCAATTACTTAAGCCCTAATTTTAATAAACGAAGTATCAGAAGATTTTAAAGAAACGAGAATTGCTAGTAGAACCCTCTTTTTGGGAAAATTCCCGGTATTGGAAAAATTTCAGAAAATCAAAGATCTGAAAAGCCAAAACTTCGGCGAGTAAACGCAAGTTTACTTTTAAAGAGGGGAAGAAATGCCATTTGGTATCAATAAAAAAGAAATTGATACTAGGACAAGGAGGATAATCTCGTTTTTTTAGGATAGGGAAGCAAATATTTGTCATAAAGAGAGTCTCCATTTATGGGACGACTCAAGTTTAGTTTATTTGGCATATAAATCCCATTTTTTGAATAATAATTGTTAGTTAAAAGGATAACAATAGATCAAAGAAAATGAAACAGAAACTGGAAAAACAAAAAATAAAAGCTCATTGGGGATATACTCATCTCAAAAAACCGAAAGAAATGAAAAGAGATTGAGGATATGGGAAAAAGTCCTCAATCTACCGGAACTTCAAAATTTTCTTCTTTTAAGTCCTAGGAAAATTGCCCCTAGAGCCAAAACCACAAAAAGCATTCCTAGAAGATCAGATCCTGAAAAGGAAACAAACCCTCCTTCCTTGGAATAATCAGGTTTTTCTTTCTGCATTTCGTAGCCTTCCACATAAGGATCGGCTTTAGAATCAGCAGAAGAAGGATGGTCAGCTTTGCGAGTATCAACTCCATATCCAGCGTCAGTTTCCTGAACAGTTGTCTGGTTCGCACTCATAACCTCCGGCGTAGAACTGCCCTTATTTCCACTGCTGCTTTTACTGGAAGAAGGAAAAGAGAGAGTCTTTGGAGTTGTTGCCATAGAGATCTTTTTATTGTATGCGTCCTGAAGTTCCTGACTGACTCCCGCAACAGACATCATGCCTTTTACATACTCATCAAGCAAGGGGTTTCCACAGGTGTGATGGCAACAGGTAACTCCATCTTCTACAACTGACTCCACGTACTCGTTAACAAGAGCATTGAGGATCTCCGGATCGGCGTCCCAGTACTTTTCACCATTTGTCATCTCCTTGCGGGTGGTCTCAAGCATCCTGGCCGTGATTGACTGGTAAGCGTGGGGGCATTTTTCCTTAAACCATTCTTTCATATCCGGATCGTTTACGTAGGTATCGTAGACCATTTCCCAGTCACTGTCATCCACAAGGTCCGGGTCACAGACTTCCCATCCCAGAGGTTGTTTACGAACTCAGCCATCATCTTACCTCCAGCATATCCAGATCCCATCATGCCCTTAATCCACTCTTCGCTCAGGTACCTGGACCGCAGATTCTTTTTCAGATACTCCTTCATCGGAACCATTCCACAGTTTTCCACATCAGAGCTCCGGGTATCGGAAACATACATTTCAGGAGTTTCTTTAGAAAGATGTCGGGTTACAAGATTCATGCCTCCAAAATACTGGAAAAAGTCATCGTTGTCCAGGGTATCGTAGAGGTTTGAGGAATCTGAATGGACTGATGCTTTCACAGTCCTAAGGTTTTCTGCAAGGAGCTTAGAACACTGTTCACCCCAGACATCAGCCCCGTAGGCATAACCCATTTTATCGAGGTAAAGCTCGGCAATCTGGGCCTCATTTTCCCAAGTCCCGCTTGCACCTATGGCATTAGCAACCCCAATCTCATAAGTCCCGTCCCTAACTGCAAAACAACGCATTGTAGACAGTTTGCCTGCGGTAGCACTGTCATATCCTGCAGCTTTCAGAGCATCAAAGAGCTGCTGGCTGCTCTCATTTACATAGTTCGTATAGTTGGTATCCGGAATAGTGGGTTCTGCAGCTGCAAGCTTGACAGCCTCATCTATCATTTTAATCTTGTCCGGAAAAGCATCCCTCATCCCTGCGGTAGTATAGACAATATCGATCCTGGGTCTGCCGATAAGAGATTCATTTCTCAGGGATGAATTTTCAGGCAGAAACGCATACATTTCAGACTCGTTCATAACCTCGAATACAAAATGTCCGTCATCATCTACTTTAATCTGTTTAGTTTCATTGTCCCAAGTAGGTTTGATCCCAAGCAGGTAAAGCACTTCAGCTTCAAGGGTTCCATGATCTCTTATAAACTCCACACCAAACCTTGAGAACGATACTTTTTGCGGATATTCCCCGTATTTTCCGTAATAGTCCTCAAGCAGAGAATTTGCCATATCAACTCCCAATTCCCAAGTGGCTTTAGAGGGATAAAGCCTCGAATCTACTCCGTAGAAATTACACCCGGTGGGAACTGAATCCGGGTTCTGAATCGGATCCCGACCCGACCTTGGAGGAATGTAGCCGCCTTCGAGGGCTGAGAGCAAATGGTCCATTTCCTGGGTACACTGCCTGAGCCTGTCCCTGTATTTAATCCCGAGATCAAGGTCAGAGGTCACAAAACTTTTGTTGCTTCCGTAGACCAGGTTCTGGGCTACTTTGGGATCGGTATTATTGCTTACCACTTCCCAGACAAGCCTGTTCATCCTGGTATCATCCGATGGGATCCCGAGCGGATACTTCGTATTATTGGTATAGAAGGCAGCTTCCACACTTTCTTCAAAGCCGCTTCCCAGCATTGCCCTTACCATGAGGCTCATCTCGTCCCTGTGCAGACCCAGGATATCGACTTTGTATTCAAGCCCCCTTTTCAGGTCGATGTTTACAGAACTGTTATTGAAACCGTAGAGGGCATCCTGAGCGTCCCGATACCTGGTGCCGTTGTAGATAACATCCCAGAGCAGGGCATTTACATTCGTATCGTTTTCGGGAATTCCGGCAGGGTAAAGGGTTTCGTTGTAATAGAAAGCAGCCGTGACATTGGCTTCAAAAGAAGTGCCCAGCATTGTCCCTATAAGCGAGGGAAGGTCTTCCAGTTCGGGCTCAAATATCCTGCCCCTGTAAACTTTTCCGGATTCAAAGTCCAGGGTTACAGAAGCATTACTGGAATTGTACACATTTATCTGGGCCTCTATAGGTGTTTTTCCGTTGACTACAACTTCCCTTATCATCCGGTCTACTTTTGTATCCCCTTCAGAGATACCTTCCGAAGAGCCTGAATAGAAAGCAGCTGTGACATTTGCCTCAAAGGAAGTACCCATTGCCGCCCTGACCAGTGAAACAAGTTCAGTTCTAACATCCTCAAGGCTCTTTTCTGGAGGCACCTCTCCAAACACATGCATGCCATAGGGGATGTTTTCTTCGGAAATTTCTTCAAGATACTCATGGAGAACATCTTTCACAAAATTATTGAAAAATGTTTCATTGGTCCTCAGTTCTTCGACCATGTCTTCGCTTACTCCAAGGTCGACATCGAGCTTGAGTTCAAGCATCTCATCTATTATGAGTTTCCGATACTTTTCCTGCACATCGGTCCCGTTCATAGCAGGGTCGTAGTAAGACTGGATGTTTCCTGCAAGCCCTGCCATATCTCCATGCAAACCTCCTCTTTCAAGGGTAGGAGTCAAGTGGTCAATAATCAGGGCATTTCCACGGTATTCCGCAGTTAAACCTTCCACTACATTTGCCACAATATAGGGGTAGATATTCGGATGATCCTGGAGCAGGAGTGGAGCCCATTCAGCTGTGCGGTTTAGCCAATACGCCGAACCAGGAAGCCATTCATGGGTGCCATGAGTCCCGAGATGAATAAGAGCATCAGGCTGCCATTCT
>JAQUFK010000082.1:0-5025 GCA_028684695.1 Methanosarcinaceae archaeon
TCTTAACTAACTCTTAACTAACTCTTAACTAACTCTTAACTAACTCTTAACTAACTCTTAACTAACTCTTAACTAACTCTTAACTAACTCTTAACTAACTCTTAACTAACTCTTAACTAACTCTTAATTAACTCATTATTAATCTCATTATATCTTATAAGTAAACATGGCAAATTTGGAGGTCCATTTAGTTGAATTCGGAAAAGATGAAAATAGCAGTACTTGGTGGGACCGGAAACATAGGAAAAGGCATGGTTCTTAGGCTTGCGCTTCAAAACCTGATGGAAAACGGGGTTAAAAACGAAGTGGTCATCGGCTCAAGAACTCCGGAAGCTGCAAAAGAAGCTGCAAAAGAAGCACTTGAAGAATTGGAAAACTGCGGCTTTGATACCTCAAAAATAAAGATAAGAGGAAAAAGCAACTCAGAAGCTGCAAAAGAAGCCGAGCTCATCATTCTAACGATTCGTTTTGACCATGTACCTCCTCTTCTTAAAAGCATTCGGGAGGAGCTTGAAAACAAAATCCTTGTAAGCCCGGTTGTCCCCATGGTAAAAGTAGGTTCCGTTTTTGAATACCGACCTCCAGCAGAAGGTTCTGCGGCCCTTGCAATCCGGGCAATGGTTCCGGAATCCACAAAAGTAGTTGCAGCTTTTCATAATATTGCAGCTGGAAAACTGCAAGACGTGGTCAAGTGCAAGGCTGTGCATGATTCGATAATCTGTAGTGAGGATGAAGAAGCCAAAAAAACAGTCATGAAATTAACAGAAAACATGGGTTGCCTCAAGCCTCTTGATGGGGGCTCCTTAAGGAATGCAAACACTGTGGAAGCCTTGACCCCTCTCTTAATCAATATCGCAAAACTCAATGGCTTGAAAGATTTGGGAATTAACTTTTCCTGATGCTATTCCTTTTAGCTTTTAGCCCAGAGCTCAAAGCAGACTATAAATGCTTCTTTTCAGTTTGGAAAGAAGCTGAATCTTTATATAATTATATTTCTGTTGCATTATAATTAGCTTTGAACCACAATTTATTTTAAAATCTCTCTCCATAAGGGAGAGTTGAATATGCTTGAAAAACTCATACCAAAACAGCGCAGGATGTCGACTAAGGTCGGAGGGTTTCTAATCCTTGTAAGTGAAACTATGTTTCTTTTTTCCATCCTAAACTTTCTGATGATCAGCCGGCTGCAGTACTACAGTTCCAGCGATTCCTTTATTAGGCTCATCTTTCCGCATTACTTTGTCTTCCTCGGAGCCATGGGGGCTATAGGGCTGGCTGCAATGTTTTTTGTCTACACCTACATCCTTCCAAGCAAACAGCGCTTTTCTCAGGAACAAGCCGTAAAAGATTCGCGAAGTCCTACTTATAACAAGCTGCTTGAAGTCCAAGCTGAACTTGCCGAAACGCGCAAGCAACTTAGGACAATTTCAGAGAAATTAGAACTGCTTACAAAAAATGAGCGATAATTATAAACGTTTCATCTGCTAAAATCTTATAGGTCAAACTAAATTATAACCCCTATGAAATTAGTTAAGCTGGCGCAAGAGCATGAAAAGGCAGATCCTTTACATCCCCTTCACCTTAAAATTCCTGCTTCTTCTTCTCATAGGCTTGGCCTTCGGGCTCGGCTCCCTTTTTTTAGGAATAATTATCTCTACCTTCATGAAAATTGGATTTTCTCCCACAGATGCCCTTTTAATCCTGCTTGCTTCTCTTCTCGGAAGCGGAATAAACATTCCAATTGCCACCTTAAGCTCTGAAATTCCAGTCGTAGAGGAGAGGTATATCAGGGGTTTTGGGGTTTTATATAGGCTTCCCGTAAGGAGCGTGCTAAGAAAAGAGACCTTGCTTGCCGTAAACGTCGGTGGGGCGATAATTCCGGTTCTGATATCCGTATATCTCCTTGCAAAGTTTCCAAGCTCCATTCCAATTGCGAGTCTTGGGATCTTAATTGTAGCTTCCGTAACCTATGCGGTTGCAAAACCCATAAAAGGGGTAGGCATTGCAACTCCTGCGCTCCTTCCCCCTCTTACTGCAGCTCTTTCCGCAATCTTTTTAACTTCTCTATTAAAAAACCCTTTCAGTTATGAGGTCGAACAGGGTCTTTTTGTAACAGCTTATACAGGAGGAGTGCTTGGAACCCTTACGGGAGCTGATCTTCTGAACCTTTCCAAAATCAAAAAACTTGGAGCTCCGGTTGCCAGCATTGGGGGAGCCGGGACATTTGACGGGATTTTTTTAAGCGGGTTTCTCGCGCTTCTCCTTATTTGAGGTTGCTGAAGGGTCTATATGGACTGAAAAGTATCCATTTTGACCACAGACTCCTTTTAATTTTTCCTCAACATTTTCGGAGATTTGATGAGCTTCTACTATATTCAACCGGTGATCTACTACGATATGAACATCCACAGCCGAAATGTTTCCGATTTTCCGGGTTTTCAGGGCATGAAACCCAAGCACGCCCTGTGTGGAGCGGATTAGCTCTTCTATTTCTGAGCAGGTTTTGGGGGGCAGGGAAGCTTCGAGCAGTTCGTTTATGTTTTTATAAAATATCTCAGCTGCAACCTTGAAGATAAAGTAACTCAAGAGGAGCGCGGCGAGGGGATCGAGCACAACCCACCTCCCTCCAAGCAGGATCGCACCTCCGGTTCCAAGCAAGGTCCCTATTGATGAAAAAGCATCCGAACGCTGGTGCCAAGCGTTTGCAGCTAAAGCCTCACTTTCAAGGGCCTGGGCAGATTTTATGGTGTAGCGGAAGAGTCCCTCTTTTGCACCCACGGATAGAAGGGCCGCTGCAAAAGCTATCCAGCCCGGAGCTGCAAGAGGTTTGCCTGCTATAACCGCAAGCACTTGCTGCAATCCTGAACGAAATATTTCAAAACCAACCAAAAAGAGCATCCCTCCTATAAAAGCCGCAGCTAGAGTCTCGACTTTGCCGTGGCCGTAGTTATGGGTGCTGTCTCCAGGCTTTTCCGAAACCCGCAGGCCTACTATTACCGCAATGTCAGTTATAAGATCTGAAAGGGAATGGACAGCATCGGCAAGCATTGCTGAACTGTGACCTAGGATTCCTGCTGTGAATTTGATAAAAGTCAGACAAATGTTTACGAGCATTGCAAGTTTTGTTACTCGGATTGCCCGAGAAAATCTAGAGCTCTCCTGAAGGTTTTCTGAGTTTGAATTTTGAGTTTTATCTTTAATTATGCTGCTCATAGTTTCTCAGTAAAAATAAATTATAATTAATTGGTATCTGCTTATTTTAAGGAAGTGAGTAATAGACCCCCAAAGCATATAGGTTTTGCCAGAGGTTGGAACTTTTGAAGTTCTGGAAAGAAATGAAAAAATGAAAGCCGGAATTAAAAAAGAAGGGGCTGAAGAGATAAGAGAAGAAGAGTAGAAAAAAGAAAAGGAAAAAAAGGAACGAAAGAGACATCAAAAAATTATTTCCTTCTTTTAGCGCCTGCAAGCAGTCCCAAGCTACCTGCAAGCAAGCCAAATCCTGGGGTTTTTTCATTTTCTGGCTCTTCTTCCCTTTCAGCTCTTTTCAGCCCGGGTTTGGAACCCGTTTTCTCTTTTTCCTTGCTTGTATTTTTGAGGGTCCTTTCCTTTTCGGCCACATTTTTTGGCTCCGGCTTTATATTTATTGGAGCTTTTGTTTCTGCTTTGCTTTCGACTGCTAGAGCATCATTCATAGTATTTTTAGTCTGAGATTCCACACTTATATCCACTGCCGGATAGATAATATAGCCCTTTTTGTAAAGCCCTTTTTTTTCATCGGAAGTCTGAAAGTACCAGTTGTCCGTAAAATAGGTTTTAGTATCAGGCTTTAAAGTAATACTGTTCTTATTTTTGAGAACAAGTTTTTTCGCGGAGGTTTCCTTTACTTCAAAGTCATAGAACTCATCTCCTTCCTCGATTTCCAGTACCTTGGCTTTGTCAATAAGCCAGGTATACTTAAAAACTACAAGAGAATCAAGAGGTCCCTGAAATATGGAATCAACATAGGTAATAAAGTACAGCTGCTCTTCCTTTTCTCCAATTTCAGCCGTTCCGGTAAAAATTCGATTAGTCACAGGGCCGGCAGCATCTATAATTGCAGATTCCAGTTCTTTTCCTTCCTTTTCAAGGGTAAACCAGACTTTATTTCCTTCTACATCTACTTGCTGCACGTTCAAGTTGTATCCTTTTCCAAGCTCCCAGGTCTCTCCGCTTTTGAGATATTTTTTAGCCTTTCCGCCCTGCTTGCAGACAAGGGGCGCAAGCTTTGTTGCATCATTTTCAACTGCAATATAAGGTTTTCCAAACCAGGCCAAAGTATGGTAGCTGGGATCTTTTACATCCGCTGGAAGATTCTCTATTCCAAGCTTGGAAGCTATTTGCTGTTTTGAAGGGTAAGAGACGGTGCTGTATACAAGTTCTTCTTTGTCTATAATCTTGTTTTGGGGCTCCTTCTTTCCAAGGGGCCCATGATCGCTACCATTTTTTTCAATATAGGCAAGTTTTTCTCCCCAGCTATAATTTATAAAATTCTCATGTTTGTTTACAGGATAACAAAAACCATCAAATGTTGTTGCATTCCAGAAAAAACCCTCTTTTGGGGTTGTGCCTGTATCATAAGGAATTCCACGGCAGACCGCTGCTAATCCCACAGGGTTAATTAGCAAAAAAAAGGCCAATGATAAGGAAAATCCATAAACTATTTTTCGCAAATTTTCTTTCAAAGAATCACCTGCTTGGAGCTCATGTTATTATATTGTAGGAGATTTTCTTCATAGATTGTATAATTAAATATTATTTTTATATCTAGTATTAACACCAAATGGAAATTAATCTTAAATAAACTTTACTAAATCTACCTAAAATCAAAATAAAATTTTAAAAATATGCAAATGAAGAAAAAATAAGAGCTATGCTCTTCAAACTCCCTTGAAAACAGGAACAGCAGAGTATGAAAAAGAATCAGTAAACAAAATGAATAGATAAGGATTAAAGTCGTTGTACAGAATTCCAGTTAGGGGATTTTTG
>JAQUFK010000082.1:5125-8710 GCA_028684695.1 Methanosarcinaceae archaeon
CCTCTGCTTGAAAACGCAATTGACCTTAAAACCCAGCTTCAGCCAAACGGACTTGAGATGACTCTGAAGGAAGTGAGGATAATTGAGGGAATCGGAGCACTTGACTTTGATAATTCCAAGCGAAGTCTCCCGGAAAGCCAGCCTTTAGAATTTGACGCCCAGGGCTGGATTCACCTCCCTAAAGGGATCTACAAAGTCCTTTTTAACGAAATTTTAAATATTCCAAAAAATCTCGCGGCTACGGCTAGACCCCGCTCAACCCTTATCCGCTGTGGAGCTACTCTGGAGACTGCAGTCTGGGATGCAGGCTACCGAGGGCGCAGTGAATCCCTACTGGTAGTCTACAATCCCAAGGGCTTCAGACTCAGAAAAAACGCTAGAATAATGCAGCTTCTTTTCTATACTCTGAAAAGTGAAGTGAAAGAGGGTTATTCCGGGCTCTACCAAAACGAAAACACTAAACTCTAAGAAAAAATAAAATATAATAAATCTCGGGTCTGAGTTCGGATTTCAAGTTTGGAGAATTATATATAGGTAAATATATATTATAATACCAATATACAGGCTTTTGATGAACAGTATTGGGAAATCTATCCGGATGGAAAGAATTTTTGACCGGAATACCGGAAACGCAATCATTATTCCCCTGGATCACGGAGTAGGGGCAGGCCCCATAAAAGGTCTTGAAAACCTACAGACTACAGTTGACAAAGTAGCCAAAGGCGGAGCAAACGCCGTACTCGGACACATGGGACTTGCCAAACACGGACACCGGGGATACGGGCACGATGTTGGACTGCTTATTCACCTTTCGGCTTCGACTTTGCTTTCTGCAGACCCGAACCATAAAGTGCTGGTCACGACTCCAGAAGAGGCTCTCAAGGTTGGAGCTGATGGGGTTTCGGTTCATATCAACATCGGAGCTGAGGATGAATTTGAGATGCTTCAAGATTTAGGGAAAACCGCAAGGAAGTGCGATGAATGGGGAATGCCTCTCCTTGCTATGATGTATCCAAGAGGCCCAAAGATTTCTTCAGAATACGATGTAGAAGTTGTCAAGCATGCGGCTCGAATTGGAGCTGAACTTGGAGCCGATATAATCAAAACCAACTACACTGGAAGCCCTGAGACATTCAGAGAAGTCGTAGCTGGATGCCCAGTGCCAGTGATCATTGCAGGAGGTCCTAAAGTTAATTCTGAGCGGGAGCTTCTGGAGATGATTCAGGGCTCCCTTGAAGCCGGAGCAAAGGGAGTTGCAATTGGAAGAAACGTCTTTCAAGCAAAAGACCCGGTTGCTCTTGTCCGCAGAATTTCTAAACTCGTACACGGAGGCCTAAGCGTTGAAAAAGTGCTTGCTCTGGAAGACGCGGGCGAAAGGATTTGAAAAGCTCTACTCATTATTCTATGATTAATCGCTTTTTATTGATAGCTTTTTCAGAAAACTTTTTTAGGATAAAAGTTTTTTTCCGGGAAAACCTTCCCCTTTTTAAAAAATAGACTTTGAAAGGGAGGAAGCCCTAAGCTCAATTTGGAAGCTACTTTTTAAGAAGGATTGTAAAATTCGAGCCAAGCTTTTAAGGGCTAATTTAAGAGCGTTTAGGAAAAAATCTAGAGGGGCTGCACAAACTATTTGAACCATACCTCAAGTAATTAATCTCGCTTACAAACAAAAATATTTTCAAATCAGACCTAGGCAGGAAAATCCAGAAATGTCCTCCACGACTCCAGAAAAAGGTTACATGAAATACTTTACCAAACCGAGCTGTTATCCAAACCAGGCCGAGGCCATGGACAGGATCCATGCTGCGCTCCTGCAGAAAAAAATAGTGCTTTTTGAAGGGGCTTGCGGGACTGGAAAGACCTTAAGCGCCCTTGCGCCTGCTCTTGATGTCGGAAAAAAACTTAACAAAACCGTGATCATAGTCACAAACGTTCACCAGCAAATGGTCCAGTTCATCCAGGAGGTCAGGGGGATAAACCGGACACATGAGCTTAAAACAATTGTATTAAAGGGCAAGGCTGCCATGTGTCCTGATAAACTTAACTATGAGGAATGCAAACTCAAAAGTGAAAATACCTATGAGTTGCTGGAACTAGAAAGAGCAGCCTCAGGGCTTGAAAAAGAATTAAAAGAGACTTATGAACGCTATAAAAGGACAAAGGATTCTTCGCTTTATAGCCTCCGGGCAGCTCTTGAAAAAGAGCTTGAGGAAACCCGGAAAAAGGCCAAAAATCTCAGGGCGCGTTCCTGCACAAAACTCTATGAGGTTTTGAGAGCTGAAGAAAAGGAGTTTTCTGTCTGGCTTTTTTCCGAAATCCGGGAGCCTGAAGAGGTTGGAAAATACGCCGCAGAGCGGGACATGTGCGGGTATGAACTCCTTAAAAAAGAACTTAAAAAGGCTGAACTTCTAATCTGTAACTTTCATCATGTCCTGAATCCTGAGATTTTCCTGACCCTTCTCAAATGGCTTGAAAGAGAGCCTGAAGAGGTCATTCTTATCTTTGACGAAGCCCATAACCTTGAGGCTTCAGCCCGAGCTCATTCTTCGCTTACCCTTTCAGAACTGACTATGGAAAAAGCCCTTTCGGAAGTTGGGGAAGTGGAAGTCGAAGAAAATATTGAGAAGTTTTCCGGAAATAAAAATGCAAGCGGAAAAAGGCCTCTAAAGGAGGAAGCCCTTCTCAGGCTCAATGCAAAAAAACTGTTTTCCTGCCTGCTTTCTGCTCTTAGAAAAACTTATTCTTCCAAACTGAAATTTGGAGAGCAGAAGAGGATAGGAAAACACTGGCAGGATATTCAGATAAGTGATCCTTATGAGCGCTTTGATGTTTTGAAGGTCAGGTTTTTGCGAGAGGCTAAAAAAGAAGGTTTTTCCGACGAGGACGCTGTCCTGATAAAGCTTCGGCAGATCGGGGAATTTGGGGCAAAGCTTGAAAAAATTTATGCTGAAAATTATAAAAACGGGCTCCTCCCAGTTCCAAAGCGTTCCCAACTCCGCTACGTTGCCGATTTTCTTTCCTCCTACTTGGTCCTTTCGGATCGGCTAAACTATTATCCTATCTTAAATGTTCGGAAAGACTGGAAAAGCGAGCGGATTTATGGGAGGATGGAGCTTTTCACCTGTATTCCCAAAAACGTAACCGAACCCATGTTTGATTCCCTGCACGGAGCTGTGCTCATGTCCGCAACTCTCAGGCCATTTAAAATGATCAAGGCAACCCTCGGGATAAATAGAGAAACCGAAGAAATCGCATACGGAACAACCTTCCCTCCTGAAAGGAGGCTTACGCTTGCAGTCTCTGTGCCCCCTCTTTTTGCAAAAAACCGGGATTCTCCCGAAACCCTTGAAACCTTAAAAGAAGCTCTTTTAAGCGCAATTGCTACCTCTCCTGGAAATGTGATCGTCTATTTCCAGAGTTATTCGGAAGCTTTGCGCTATTCAAAACTTCTAAAGCCTGAGCTTGCATATCCTCTCTTTCTGGATGAGATTGGAGTCCCGGCCCAGCGGCTCAGGCAAACTTTTTTTAATATAGGAGACCAAGGCGAAAAAGCGGTTCTTTTCACTTATCTATGGGGAACCCTGA
>JAQUFK010000083.1 GCA_028684695.1 Methanosarcinaceae archaeon
CTATTTGGGGTAGGGATTTTCCTTCCGAATTTTCCTAAAGGCTATCTTTAATAAAAAGCATAGAAGGGAAAAAAATGGTATGTATAAGCGAAATGGACTATGAGATTCTTCTGAAAAATGCCACTCCCAAGGAGTGTGAAAAAACAGTTATAGCTAATTCCGAAGAAGCTTACCTTGTCCCGGGCGGATACAAGGTAAAAGGGCTTTCTCTTCTGGGAAAAGCAATTCCGGTGGGTTTTTCGGGAAACGATATCATTTTTCAGTATACGAAGCCCTGTCTAGGTTTTTTTGTCCTAAGGCTGAGAAATGAAATCGAAGAGCTTAAAATATTGAAAGCTCAGTACAGCAAAGACAAAAATGTCAAAAAGCTAAAATCCAAGGCTGCAGGCCCTCCTTAAATCCGGGTCTGCAATTGCGAAAGCTTAATGGAATTAAGCTTTCTTTCCTGTATCAAATCTTTACTTTTCTGGCTCCGCAGACCTTGCATTTGAAAAACTCCTTTGCAGGCAGTTCGTGGACTGTGCTTGCCACAACAAGGCCTTTTCCAGCTTCCCAAACAACCATAACAGCTCTACCCTTTTCGTCTTCAAGTACGACCTTGGCTTCGCTTTCAGAGAAATATCCATCAAAACCAAGAGGAGGGTGACTTCCTTCCACGAGTTTTTGAGCCTCATGTTCTCCCACTGGCACAGGAGTGCAGGAGTTTTCTTCCAGTTCATATTTTAGTTTAAAGGGCAGCCACTCGTAGTTGTATTCTGGAACTAGGGGGCTAAAGACTAGCAGGATTCCGCCTTTTTCTACGAAGCGCTCAAAAGCTTTTTTATTGCGTTCTATGCCTGCTCTGATTTTTGTATAATTTTCATTTCCAAAACCTGTGGGCACAATTAGAACTTTGCAAGGGGGAAGATAGGGCGTTCCGATTGAAGCTGAGAGCGCTCTGGTACATTCAAGTCCGTATTCCAGAAAAAGTTTTTCAAAGAGCAAGGGCGAATCCCAGAGCAAAATTACGTCGGTCATGAAATTGGGATAGGAAACTTTTCCTTATCAATTTATCTGTTCTCTAAAAAGTTTTGGGACCGTCATTGCTTTAAAGTCCGCCTTTCATGTTATCCTCATGTCCCCCGAAGAAGCCAGAATTAAAGAAGTTCGCACGATTGCGGATTATCAGTTTGGAAAAGGTTGTGGAAAAGCTCTCTTTCCTGACGGAGTCAGCTTTAAGCTCTCCAGAACCGGGCGTATCCGTCAGATTCTGCATTCGAAAAACCGGCTTGCAACCTCAAGGGCAAAAGACGGATTTTTTACCCTGAGTCTCCAGGGAGCTGCAGCACTTCACAAAGTGCTTCCCTTCAACAAGTTCAGAGTTGTGGTTTGTGCTGAGGCTGTTCCTTTTGTGGCTAAGGGAAAAACCGCCTTTGCAAAACACGTTTTGGAGCTGGACCCTGCCCTTCGGGCAGGCGATGAGGTGCTGCTAACTGATGAGCACGATACCCTACTTGCAACTGGCCAGTTACTTTTCTCGCCTGCAGAAGTTCAGGCTCTTGAAAGTGGACCGGCTGTGGATGTGAGGGTTGGAATAAACTCCAAAAAACCGGCTTGAAACCAGAATCAGGCATACTTTTTAATAGGCGGGCTGTCTTAAGCAAAATTAAAAAGTACTTCTTTATCCAGAAAAGCCCTAAGCAACCGAAGTTTTCCAAGGCTTTTTTGGTACAAATCGCAAAAATTATATGAAAATTATAGAAGGTGTTTTTTCTGAAAGAAAATTTCCCGGATTCCCAAGCTATATATAACGCAGTCCTCGAAAAAGACTCAAAATACGTAATGCAGACCTACGGGCGTCAGCCCCTCGTGCTTTCGGAAGGCAGAGGCGCGCTTGTCCGGGACATTTTCGGAAAAGAGTATATTGACTGCGTGGCAGGGATTGCAGTAAATAATGTTGGGCACTGTCATCCAAAAGTCACAGCCGCGCTCCAGGCGCAAGCTGAAAAAATGATCCATGTTTCAAACCTTTACTATACCGAGGTTCAGGCCAAACTTGCTGAGGCTCTTGTCTCAATAACAGGCCTGAAACGCGTCTTTTTCTGTAACTCCGGAGCCGAAGCTATGGAAGCTGCAATGAAACTTGCGCGGGCAAGAACCGGAAAAAGCGGATTTATTGCAGCTGAGCAGTCCTTCCACGGCCGAACCATAGGGGCTTTATCCGTAACCTACAAAGGCATATACAGAAGTCCCTTTGAACCCCCGGTAAGCTCGGATACGAGTTTTGTTCCTTATTCCGATGCAGAGGCCATACGGGAAAAGATTAATGAAAATACGGCGGCTGTGATCTTAGAGCCTATTCAAGGAGAAGGTGGCGTAAACGTTCCTGCTCCAGATTACTTAAAAGAAGTCCGGGAAATCTGTGATGAAACCGATACCCTCCTAATTTTTGACGAAGTTCAGACCGGGTTTGGCAGAACCGGAAAATGGTTCTGTAAGGAACACTTCGGAGTTGAGCCTGATATCATGAGCATGGCAAAGGCAATCGGAGGAGGCGTTCCTATGGGAGCAATTGCAGCTAGGGAGGGGTTAACTTTCAAAAAGAGTGAGCATGCTTCCACTTTTGGAGGAGGACCCTTAGCCTCTGCAGCTTCTCTGGCTTCGATCAAGGCAATAAAAGAGGAAAACCTTCTGGAAAAGGCCACGGAAAACGGGGCTTACTTCATGAAAAAGCTCCGGAATATGCAGAGGGAAGATATCCTCGAAGTTCGGGGCAAAGGGCTCATGCTCGGAGTGGAAATGACTTACCCTTGCGGAAAGTTTGTGGATTTTGCAAGGGAGAAAGGGGTGCTTATAAACTGTACCTCAGAATCAGTACTCCGGCTCGTGCCTCCGCTTGTTATCACAAAAGATCAGATCGATTCGGTGGTTGAGGTTCTTGAGCAGGCCTGAACTCATAAAAAAAGAGATTTTCTCGATTGCGGAATACGTACCCGGAAAATCTATTGAAGAAATTGCTGCAGGCTACGGGCTTGATCCGGGAAAGATCATCAAACTCGGCTCAAACGAAAATCCGCTTGGCCCTTCTCCTGCAGCTGTGGAGGCTCTTTGTCGGGAAGCTTCAAAAGTCAACCTTTATCCTTCAGCCGATGCTCGGGAATTGAGAATAGCCCTTTCAAAATATACTGGGCTTCCCCTCTCAAACCTCGTGGCTTCAGGCCCGGGCATGGACGGACTTTTAGATGGGCTTTGCAGGCTTTTAATTGAAAAAGGAGACGAAGTAATTATTCCTACTCCCACTTTTGCCTACTATGAACTTCCGGCCCGAGCTTGCGGAGGAAAAGCGGTTTTTGTACCTCGGGAAGCCGATTATTCCGTGGTCCCTGAAAAAATCCTTGCAGCCGAATCCAAACGCACAAAATTGATCTTTCTCTGCTCCCCAAATAACCCTTCCGGAAATTCGCTTTCAGAAGGGAAGCTGCGCCAGATTCTTGAAAATACAAAGGCGCTAGTTTTTGTAGACGAAGCTTATGTAGAGTTTGCGAGCCGGAATTTTGCAGCTTTGGTTTTGGAATATGATAACCTGATTATAGGCCGGACTTTTTCCAAAGCTTTCGGGCTTGCAGGCCTTAGGCTAGGCTACGGACTTTTACCAGAATGGCTGCTGCGCGAATACCTGAGAGTGGCAACTCCTTTTAACGTAAGCCTCCCCGCTCAAAAAGCTGGAATAGCAGCCCTTTCGGATCAGAAACACTTAATAAAAAGTATTGAGCTTGTCCAGAAAGGTAGAGTTAATCTCATAAACGCTCTTCCGTTTAAGGTTTATCCTTCGGAGGCAAATTTCGTACTTGTAGATGTTGCCCCCCTAAAATCCAAAACGGTTGTTGAAGCGCTTTTGAAAAAAGGAATTATTGTCCGCAGCTGTGACTCATTCAGGGCAGCTGGGGATACTCTGATCCGGGTTACGGTAGGAACGGCTGAACAAAATGAAAAACTGATAGAAGCTTTTAAGGCCATAAAAACCGAATTTTTAAGGTCATAAAAACCAAGTTTTTTCTTAATATTAAAATTGAAGTTGGGCCTTTTCAGGCCTGCAATTTCATATTTTTTCTATATTTTCAATTTTCATGAGGGGATAGGCTAAAGCTGGCTCGTATTGCATTCGCACAAACACTCTAGCTTGCCCGTATTTTACTTTAATCCAAACATTGAGCATAGGGCCCTGAAGTTCTGTGTACCCGAATTTTCCGTTAAGTTTTTCTTTTAGTTTTTTCCGATCAATGGAAACTGAAATTTCCTCCACAAAAGGCTGGACCGAAATACTTTCTTGGATGGCTTTTTCAAGACTTGTTGCAGTCTTTAGGTTTACGGGGGAGCCTGTAAACTGGTGGTATAAAGCTCCAAGCTTTATTCCCGCTTCAAAAAGGGCCTTGTCTCTATCGCTTATTCTTTCTTTTTTCAAGGGAGATTTCCTCCTTTTAAACACGCAGCATAAAACCCCTGAGGCTTTATCAGGGGCAATTTACTCATAGTATCTTTTCGGAAATTTTATGAAAGGAGATATCAGATAACTAAACATTAACCCGAAAAGTAGCAGGGAAAAAAATCTCATGTAGGTTTTGTTTACAAAAAACATTATTACCGTAATTCCAAAGACTAATCCAATTCCTCCTAGAAATTTCAAATTTCGGATTTTGGGGTACTGGATTGTGCTTCCCATAAGGAAGGCTAAGAAAAAGGTAAGGCCTAGGAGAAAAACATCGTTAATCAATTTGCCATCAATTAGTAAATAAGAGGCTAGGACTACGCAGCCTGCGGTTATGGGTAGGCCCTGAAACCCTGGTTTTTCTAAAGGAAGCACATTGTAGCGGGCAAGGCGGAGGACGCCGCAGATAATATAAAAATATGCAACAAGAATTAGCAAAAACCCCAATCCTTTTTCGCTTCCGAAACGGAAACAGATTAACAGAGCCGGAGCTACTCCAAAAGAAATTGAGTCTGCAAGGGAGTCAAGCTCTCCTCCGAGTTTTCCGCCTCCAAATTTTCGGGCAACAAAGCCGTCTATTCCATCCGCAACTGCTGCAAGAAGCAAAAGGATTAGGGCAAGTTCATAATTGCCAGCATGAGCTTGGGCTATGGCCGTAACTCCAAGGCTTAAGTTTACAAGTGAAACCAGATCGGCTGGCTTTAGTAATTTAAGAAGGTTCATTTGAAATCCCTCTTTTTTCTTTAGGGTTAGGATTTTTCTTCAAGCTTGCAATTATGCTTTTTCCAGCCTTTACCCGCTCTCCTTTTTTTATAACCATATCAAATTCTTCCGGAATTGTAACGTCAACCCTTGAGCCAAAGCGGATCATTCCTAAGCGCTGGCCCTGTTCAACAATATCGTTTTTCTTTGAGTAGGTGACGATCCTGCGAGCGATTGTCCCTGCTATTTGAGTGACTTGCACTTCTCCGTATTTGCTTTCAATTATGAAATCGTTTCTTTCGTTTCTTTCAGAATCTTTGCAAAAGGCCGGGATGTGTCCCCCTTTTCTGTATGTGATTTCTTTTATTTTACCTGCAATTGGAGCCCTGTTCACATGGACATTTTGAAGAAACATGAAGATGCAGACCTTTCGGCCTCTAATATCGCAAATTCTTCCATCGGCTGGCGCAAGCATGTAGGCTTCGGAAACTTCAATCTGGCGTTCTGGATCCCGAAAAAACCAGAGCATAAAAAGGAGCAGTGAACCTCCAATGCCTGTGCCGTAAAGATTAATCGAGTGGGGAGAATATATTTGAAGGCCTGCAAAAAAAGCAGTAAAGCCCAAAGCTCCTAAAATCCAGGGCATGGAACCTTTTGCAAGCATGAATCAGCCATCCCTGAATCTACTTAAGATATTCTTGAGTTCTCCTGAAAGCAGGTACCAAAGTCCATCTATCATTTCAAGTACTTCCGGCAGGATGCGGAGTACGGCATATGAAATTGCAAAAAGTGCAATCCCGGAGCCAGCTTTTGCGAGATAATTATGAGCAATTACAAAACTGTTTGGCCCAAACCATTCTCCTCCGTAGGCCAAAACTACAAAAACATCTCGGATTAGGTTTAGTCCATAAATTACGGGAACCGAAACCAAAAAAGCTGCAAAAAGCCTTTTTAAAGGAGCTTTGACTGCAGCTATTAGTCCGGCAAATAGCGCTATGCTTTCAATTGCTGTACAAGCCAATATAATCTCTACTGTGTGCCCGTTTAGAGTTATAAGGTTCCAAGCCTTGTTCACAGCCGGAGCTCCGAGCGCTTGTAGAATCCAAACCACCTGAGAGGCGACTCCGCCTATTATGAGGGTGTTTAGGGCTGGCACTTGTGCAAATGGAAAATAAACCAGGGCCCCAAGCGCACTTGCGCTGGTAAGCATTGAAGTTACGTCCAAGGCTTGGGTGGAGGGCTTGTCCAAAGCTTGGGTTTCAAAGTCGGCGTCAGGCTCTTTGAGACTCAGAGCTCTATCCGAAGCTATAGCTCCTTCCTTGTATTCCTTAAACATGATATAAGCTATGAAGACACAGAAGAGGGCAAGCCCCAGCGTCAGCCCTACATTTACATAATCCTGGATCTCAATGTAGTGCTGGGGCTGGGAAAACCAGTGGATGGAAAAACTAGCCCATCCAATTCCTCCGATCAGTTTCCGGACCTTTGAGCTTTTAGGAATAACAGAGGATATAAGCATTAATCCTAATGCTAACCAGAGTACGTATTCTATCATTTTTTCAAGCCCCTTTTTCTCAGAGGGAGCCTTTTTTGCAGGGAAAAATCTCTTCTTTTTTCCGCCTTTAAAGTTTCCCTTTTTTACAGGAAAATCCCAAGTTTCTGCTTTTAAGGGTTTCTATTCCCGAAAGGCTCCGGCTGAAAAGGATTTTAAAGAATAATTTTCTTTTTCTTTTTATTAATTCTTTATATAGTTTTTTATAACCGAGGTTAAAATCTCTTTTAGGTCAGGCTTTGATAAGTAAGGTAACAAATTTCTACTATATGAAGAAAGCGAATTACAAGAAAGTTTCCTCGGCTTTTTCCAAATTCACTTCTAGGTTCACTTCTAGGTTCACTTCTAAGTTCACTTCTAAATTTGCTCCCGACTAAATTCCTTGATAAATAAACTCTTAAATGTTTACATTGGAATAAACTCTCTTTTTTTTTCGGGGCGCTTTTGGCTCATTCCTAGAGTAATTAGGCTCAAAGCGCTTGCATTTATGTCATCTTTTTTGTTTCCCCAAGCCCCACTTTCCCGAACTTTGCTTTTCAGCCAGCTGAGGGAAACGTTTACTTCTTCCTTAAATCCGCTGAGGAGCAGAGCCTGAATTATGAGGTTGCTTGTAGAGATATGTCGCCAGCCCCCATCAGGCTCGCGCTTTAAAAGCAGCCAGTTTGCTCGCTCTTTTATAAAAGCCCTGTGTTTTTTTATTTCCTTTTCTCTTTCCTTTCCTTTCCTTTCCTTTTCTATCAGTTCCACTTGTCGCTGAAGGGCCATAAGGATAAGAGCTGTGGTTCCTACCTGCTCCCAATCAGGTCCATAATTTTCATAAAGCCATGTGCAGCCTGCAAGCTCTGAAATTTCCATATCTCCAAGAGCTTTAAGGGCATAAGCTGTATCGTAAACGTTTTCATTCCAGGAGGAACCTGTTTTTTTGCTCAGAAGCCATTTTTCCGCATCGCGGAGTATAATTCCTGCATCGGCAAGGGCTGAGCAAGCTCTAGCACTTTCCCGGACTGAAGTATTCCAGGCTCCATCTTTTTTTTCCAGGATCAGCCTGACCGTATAGGGATTTGGCAGATCCCAGAGTGCATGGGCCGAAACAGTTCGAGCTAACTCCTTTACAGAGGCGATATTCTGTGCCGAAAGCCAATTGAAGCTTTTTTCAATGCTTTTTTCAATGCTTTTGTTTTTGCTGCTGCCTGACATATCCAAGCCAGTTTTTGAGTTGCCTGTATTAAAATTTGACTGAACAAACCCAGTTTGCTTTTCTCTTTTCGGCTTTTTTAGTATTTTTCTGGGCAAAAAAAGCGGAAAAGCAAAGCTATATATCGGAGTTATGCATTATTATGCATAATGCCGCGCCCAAGAAAAAGAAGGTTTGTAGACTTTGCCTATCACAGAGGAAAGGGGCCCCGCCGCTTCTGGCCTCTGGAAAATGGGTCCGAGGAGGCTTTTCTTCCCCCCTCTGGTCAAAAAGCTTTTGCAGAGGTTCAACTGACCCTTGACGAGCTGGAGGCCATGCGGCTTAGCTATCTGGAAAAACTCACTCAGAATGAGGGAGCTGCCCGGATGGAGATTCATCAGTCCACTTTTCAGAGGACACTTAAAAGAGCCCTTGAAAAGGTTACGGATGCTTTTGTGTATGGAAAAGCTATCAGAATTGAAGGAGGAGATTACAGGATGCCAGGTAGAGATGGAACAGGCCCCTATGGAGAAGGGCCAGTCGGAGGTCGAGGTGGACGAGGGCAGGGACGAGGGCAGGGAGGAAAAGGGCGCGGAGGTTTTGGATTCGGAGGTCCGGAAGGAAGTTGCGTTTGTCCGGCTTGCGGATGCGAAATTCCTCATAAGCCAGGAGTGCCTTGCTCTCAGATAAAATGCGAAAAGTGCGGGACTCCTCTGGTCCGAAAGACTTAATGAAAATTCTTAAAATGTCTTTGAATAATTAATTTTAATAAAAATAAAGCGAGTGATATATATGCCAGGTGGAAATA
>JAQUFK010000084.1 GCA_028684695.1 Methanosarcinaceae archaeon
CAGGCGCTTTTTAAGTTCTTTCTTTTTGTAGTCTGAATCCGTAATATTGAGCTGGGACTCGATTACATTTATCCTCTCTTCAATTCTTGCTTTCTCGCCTCTGCCTTCCACAATGGTGGTCTTTTTATCATCGATGTTGACTTTTCGGGCTTTTCCGAGCATGGAGTCTGTAAACTCTTCAAGTTTCATGCCCTTTTCTTCACTTATAACCTCTCCGCCGGTAAGAGCTGCGATGTCTTCGAGCATTTCTTTCTGCTCGTTTCCAAAGCCAGGAGCTTTGACTGCGCAGACCTTCAAGCCTCCTCTGATGATATTTAGAATTAGGGCGGCTTGGGCGTCACCTTCTACATCTTCTGCAATAATTACGAGAGGTCTTCCTTCCTCGGCAACTTTTTCGAGCACTGGGACGATCTGTTTCATGCTCGAGATCTTTTTGTCGGTGATCAGGACATAGGGTTCTTCAAACTCGCACGTCATTTTTTCAGTGTCAGTAGTCATGTAAGGAGAGACAAAACCCCGGTCAAACTGCATCCCTTCGACAACTTCTAAGCTAGTCTCCATGGTTTTGGAATCTTCTACAGTGATGACTCCGTTATAGCCTACCTTTTCCATGGCATCTGCAATGAGCTGTCCGATTTCTTCGTCGTTGTTTGCGGAAATCGTTGCGACTTGCAGGATGTTCTCTTTACCTTTGACCTCAACACTTTTACCCTTAAGCTCTTCTACTACTTTTTCTGCTGCAAGCTCAATTCCTTTCTTTACTTCAATTGGATTTGAGCCTGAGCTTATATTTTTAAGCCCTTCCTGAACCATGGCCTGGGCAAGAAGTGTAGCAGTGGTTGTGCCATCTCCGGTTTTATCTTGGGTTTTTGAGGCCACTTCTTTGACCAGTTTGGCCCCCATATTTTCGAATTTGTCAAGGAGTTCAATCTCCTTTGCAATGGTCACTCCATCGTTTGTGACCACAGGTTTTGAAGGTTTGTCAAGCACCACATAGCGTCCTTTCGGGCCAAGGGTGACTTTGACCGTGTTTGCGACCTTGTCTACACCACTTAAGAGCGCCCTTCTGGCGCTTTCGTCAAACATGATCTGCTTTGAAGCCATAAGCTTTCACCTCTTATGAGAATCTGAGTGTTTAATTTGTATTATCTTATTTTTCTTCTATTGTTGCGAGAATGTCTTTGAAATCAACAAAGAGGTATTTTTCTCCCTCAATTTCGATTTCGTCGCTCTGGTATCCCCCATAGATTACCAAATCGCCTTTTTTAAGGGGAAGGGTTTTTCCGTCTTCAAATGTCCCCACAGCTTCGACGATACCTTCCTTTTTTTCTTCCTGGGCGGACTCAGGGATATAGATCCCGCCTTTTGTAACGGCTTCTTTTTTCTCGTGTTTGAGTAAAACACGTTCTCCGATAGGTTTGATAATCACTTATCTGTTCCTCCATAGACATTAGTGACTATATTTCAATGTTAATTTGGATATTCTAGGATTCCATAAAGGTGGAATCGGGTTGATCCCCTAGTTTCTCAGCTAAAAATTCTTTATAAATGTTTTTAACCCTTTCTAGCCTGCAAAAGCTTTTATAAAAGCTTAATCGGGCTATAAACGAGCTAAACTCCGACTGAAAGCCGGTCTTTTTGGGAGACAACAATCCAAATATAGTATAGAACTTCTATATATAGCTTATGGCAAGCATAGAGATGATTTCTCATTTGTAGAAATGATCTCTACAAAATTGAAATAAAATATATATAAGGGTCCTCTCTTACTACTCTTAGATGGTGCAGCAGATCATTTTAAAAAATCTTGAAAAACCTCGAATAAGAAGCTTAGAAGATGATCTCTACTGGTTTTGTGAAAGCTTTGGGTTTTCTTCAGGCAGGGATCTTGAAAAAACAGCCACGCAAATAATTTTCAGTATGCTTGAGCGGATTTCCAGAGACAAAAGCGTATCCTCAGAAGGGCTTGCAAATGATCTTGAAATTAAGGTTTCAAGGGTCAATCACCACCTCCGAAATCTCAGGGATTCCGGGCTGCTCTACCGGGAAAAAAGGCAAATCTATTTTCGAGGAGGCAGCCTTAAAGCCGCGGTTCTTGAAATGAGGAAGGATTCGGAAAGAATCCTTGACGAACTCGAAAGCATTGCCGGAGAGATCGATGCTCTTATGGGGATTCAAAACAGGTAAACTGAAAGCTTTTTCTAAATGCTGCTCTCGATCTGAATTAATTCTTTCTTTCATAACTTTTTAGGGCTTTCTGCTGCCTTTTGCCTTTTATATATTTTTCTCTTTCAGAGGCGATGCAAGTCCTTTTATCCGAGAAACCAAATATATATCTAAATAATTTTTTAGAGATTTGGGAAAATCCCGGCTCAAAAAAATCATTTCAACTTATTTCTTTCAGGGTAAAAGGTGATTCAATGCTCCATGTTTATACTGAAACAGACTATGCTCCGGAAGTTTGTACTTTATGTAAAGGTACCGGCTGTTTGGAAGGACAAAAGTGTAGGGCTTGCGGAGGGCAAGGCAGCGTTCTTGTTGCTCAGCCTGCAAGGGATTGTCCGGTTTGCGGCGGTTCAGGTCGAGCTGGAGAGAGGATTTGCAGGGCGTGTAGGGGAAGTGGCTGGGTCAGGGTTTAAATTATTTTGAATAATTCCCTCCTGTTTTGAGATTTTCGGCTTTTTCTGAATTTTTCCGAAAAAGCGGAAAGGAATATATAGCCCTCCTTCTGAAAAACAGCCAAAACATGGAGAAAAAAACCTTAGCTTATCTTGCGGCCTTACTTAACGCTGTTTTTATAGGGCTCACTTTTCTGTTTACTAAAAATTCTCTGGCCTTTGCTCCTCCTTTTACGACTTTGACCTTTCGTTTTGTGCTTTCTTTTGCGGCAATGGCCCTCCTTTTGGGCTTAGGTTTCATAAAAGTTGATTATAGTCAGGGCAGGCTTCAGGAGCTTCTTTTTCTTGCCATCCTTCAGCCTGTTTTTTTCTTCTCTTTTCAGGCTCTTGGGCTCCTTTATATCTCTTCTTCCAAAGCCGGGGTTCTCAATGCTCTGATCCCGGTTTTTGTAGGTATCTTTGGCATGGTTTTTTTAGGAGAAAAGGTCTTTCCAAAGCAGGTTGCAGCTTTTTTCCTCTCTTTTGTAGGGATCTTTTTCCTTTTTCTGCCCGAAGAATGCGCAGAAAAATTCAGCCTTCTTGGAGTAGGACTAACTTTTTTATCCGTACTTTCCACCTCGCTTTACATAGTTACGGGCCGAAAACTTACAAAAAGTTTTGATCCTATGAGTTTGACTTTTGGGATGATGGCAACGGGAGCATTTGTCTTTTTTTTTCTAGCTTTTGGCTTTGAGGGTTTAACTTTTCAGACTGCTCTGACTTTACTGCATTCCTCTGAATTCATGGCCGGAATCCTTTATCTGGCTCTTTTTACCTCTATCGGAACTTCCTTTTTAACTGTATACAGCCTCAAAGAACTCGAAGCTTCAAAGGCAGCTGTTTTTATGAACCTCTGCCCGGTGATAGCTGTGGCAGTTGGGGTCTTCGGGCTTCATGAAACTTTTGGATTCTTGCAAGGGATAGGCAGCAGCTTGATTCTTGTCGGGGTTTTGCTTGCAGGTTATTTTGGGGAAATAAAGCAATAATTTCCGGGAAAAGAAAAAGGCTTAAATAAGAGTAAACCAACATTTTTCCTCCTTTTTATCTAGATATAATAAAAACAGGACTTACTGGCCGCTAAGCTTTGAATTGGTATATTTCTAAGATTCTGATTCCCGAATCGGCTAAGCCTTGAATTGTATCTGTGATCCGACTCTTAATTCAAAAAATAGGGACTCTAATGAGCTCTTATCAGAGGCTTTGAAATATGAAAAAACTGGCACGGGCAACGTCCTGTCTGCACGAAAAAGACGGCTTTATAGAGGAAATTGCGGCCGAATCCGAAAAAGAGCAAATATTTCAGGCTGCCGCCGACCTCGAACTCTTTTCAAAATTAATCCAAGCTAAAAGTGCAGCCGAACTTGCCAAAGAACTAGGGACCGATCCCGAACTTACGGCCCGCTTTTTAGACGTGCTGGTAAGCCTTGAAGCTCTTGTAAAAAAGGAGGGGCTCTATTTTACAGCTCCTTTGCTTGCCTCCTTTCTAGGGGGAAAGGGTATTTTTCCTCTAAGACGCTTTTCGAATCCCTCAGACCTTGCCGAAGAAGAGGTTTCTGAGCCCCAATAGTAATCCTCATGCCTCGTTTTTCCACCAAATTTTTACCCTCGTAGACCAGCCTTTATGGACAAAGCTTCCCTTTTCTTCTAAAAGTACTTCTTTTAGGTAATCTCTAAGTATCGCTTTTTGAGCCTCGGTCTTAATCCCATAATGCGGCTCGAAATGCTCAAGCGCGTCCTCCAGACTTTTAAACCTGTTTATATGCTCAAAGGGAAAGACCTTTACATTGGGATAAATGCCCATCTCATAAAGAACATTGTAAAGTACGTCGCATTTTGGACCTGCATTGTATTCACAGCCATGCAGAGCAGGCCAGAGTTTTTTTGAATGCAAATCCCAAGAAGTCTCTCCTGCAAACCAGTAAAGATAAACATAGCCAGAACAGACCTCAAGCATCTTTTTAAGGGAAGCTTTTATGTCGGTCATCCCCAAGGAATAGGATGCAAAGACTAGATCATAGGGTCCCAAAAGATCGATTTCAGGCTCCACTGCTTCCCAGTCTTTATATACGCTCTCCACGTTTTCAAGGGCGCATTCGGCCAGATTTTCCCGAAGTACAGCCATCATCCCTTCTGCAGGCTCGACTGCAGTTACATGGGCAACCTTTTGGGCAATTGGAATTGCTAAAGTTCCGGGGCCTGCGCCTATATCAAGAATTCGGGATTGAGGAGTAAGAGGCATTCCTTCTATTGTTTTGTATATTCTTTCGGCTCCATTTTCCCGCGAAGAGTTCCAGAAACGTTTTGCACTTTCCTTACTGTTCCAGATATTTGAACATTCTGTGTTCCGGTTTGTTTTTCGCTGTCTTTCCATAGCGTTTTTCCAGATCTCATTCCAATCAGGTTTTTTAATCTCCATATGTTATTCCTCAAAAAAGTCTTTAAGGGAAATTTCTTTTTCTAATTTTTAGAATATGAAATTCCTAATACAAGATTCATATTACGAATCCTATTATACGTATGAAATAATATATATTTTTTCAAAAAAAGTGTTTCTGAAAAATTAAAAAATTAGGGCTAAAGAGCCCCAAAATTGTTTTTTGATTCAGCCAAGCGGAAAAATCGTTTTCTTATGCGCTTCATTGATTACTTGGCCAAGTGCGGTGTAGATGGCGGTAAAACCGCATAAAATACCTTCGTAGCCTGCAAGCTTTCCAATTGCCGCATTGCCAGTGTAGTCTCCCAGAGCGAGCAGGAAAAACAGAAGCGTCAGGGTAAAGAAGACGAGTTGAAGGGATTTAGGCGCTTTGAGGGTGCCAACGAACATGAAAAGGGTAAAAAGCCCCCACATAAAGAGGTACGCAGCCATGGTTTTTCCCTCGGGAGCCATGCCCCAGCCCAGCACGGGCAGGACGATTATCCCTACAAGAGAGAGCCAGAAGGCTCCATAAGAGGTAAAGGCCACAGTCCCGAAAGTGTTGCCTTTTTTCCATTCCATAATCCCTGCAATGATCTGAGCGATTCCGCCGTAAAAGATGCCCATGGAAAGGATCATCGATCCGAGGGCAAAGAATCCGGCATTGTGCAAATTCAGAAGTACCGTAGTCATCCCAAAGCCCATTAAGCCTAAGGGTGCTGGGTTGCCTGTAAGGTCCTTGAGCTTTATGTTCGAATCTTCAGTGTTCATAAATAATTTTAGCCTCCACTTTCCCACTTTCCGAAACATATTCCCCTTCCGGATGTGGATTTATTCCGGATTATTTGCATTCTTTAGGGCTTTCCGGATTTTTTCACACTATTCTATGAGTCTATGTAACTATTAATACTTATGATTATAGTCCTTTGGTTCTTGTGCTTTTCCTTTCTTATTGTATATATTGTATATGTTCCCTTTTTCCAAGAACAAGGTATTTATGAACCCGAGGGGAATTTTCCTGCATATGAATCAGGCAAAAAGACCGCTCATGCTCATGATCCTTGACGGTTGGGGTTTCTCTTCCTTTCAGAAGGGAAACGCTGTTTTGGCAGCAAAGACTCCAAACCTTGACAGCTTGCTTAAGCAGTATCCTAGCTGTAGCTGTGCAGCCTCAGGCGAAGCTGTTGGGCTTCCCAAAGGCCAGATTGGCAACTCCGAAGTAGGCCACTTAAATTTAGGAGCCGGAAGGGTTGTTTATCAGGATCTGAGTCGGATAAACCTCTCCATTAAAAATGGAGAATTTTTCAAGAATCCTGTGTTCCTAGAGGCGCTTTCTAACGCGAAAAAAAACGCTTCAAAGGTGCACCTTATGGGCCTTTTTTCTAAAGGAGGCGTGCATAGCCATATGGAGCATCTGCAGGCTCTTGTAAAACTTGCAAAGAAAGCAGGGCTCCAAAAAGTTTATATTCACGCCTTTTTGGATGGGCGGGATGTACCTCCAAAAACTGCGCTTGAGGATATGAAAGCCTTTGAAGCTTTTTTGAAAGAAATAGGTGTAGGCGAAGTTGCTTTTGTTTCAGGGCGTTATTATGCCATGGATCGGGACAAACGCTGGGAGCGGACGGAACTTGCTTATGATGCCCTGACTCTTGGAGTTTCGCCATATAGGGCTTCGGATCCGGTTTTAGCCATCGCCTCCGCTTATGCTCGGGGAGAAAGTGACGAGTTTGTAAAACCAACCCTTATTACAGATTCCAAAGGAAAGCCAAAGGCCCTTGTGGAAGACAAGGATTCGGTTATTTTTTTCAATTTCAGGCCTGATCGGGCGCGGCAGCTTACTTGGGCTTTTGTAAATGAAGCTTTTGAAGGTTTTAAGAGAAAAGTCCGGCCACGGGTACATTATGTCTGCATGACCCGTTATGATGAAACTCTTTTCCTACCCTTGGCTTTTCCTCCGGCAAGCCTTACAAACGTGCTCGGGGAAGTTTTGAGTCGAGCAGGGCTGACCCAACTTCGCATAGCTGAGACGGAAAAATACGCTCATGTGACCTTTTTCTTTAATGGAGGGCTTGAGCATTGTTATCCTGGAGAAGAGCGTTGCCTGATTCCCTCTCCAAAAGTTGCAACTTACGATCTAAAACCTGAGATGAGTGCCTATGAAGTCACGGCAGAGGTTATCAAAAGGCTTGAATCCGGAAAGTATGATGTCCTAATCCTAAACTTTGCTAATATGGATATGGTAGGACATACCGGCAACTTTAAAGCCGCAGTTGCTGCTGTGGAAGCTGTGGATTCCTGCGTGGGTCGAGTAATTGAAGCGCTTGAAAAAGCGGAAGGTTCGGCAATAATTACTGCAGATCACGGAAATGCCGAGCAGATGGAGGATCCAGAAACTGGAGGTATTCATACCGCACATAGCTCAAATCCTGTAAAACTTGTTTATGTAGGAGATAGGAGAGTAAAAAGCCTCAGAAACGGAAAACTCTGCGACATTGCTCCTACCATACTTGAACTTTTGGGCTTGAAAAAGCCTCCTGAGATGACAGGCAAATCCCTAATTATAGGAAAAAAGGAAGGGGTCTAAGCCCTTCTTTTTTGATTTGAATCTTAAGTATTTTCTAATGAAAAAATTCAGTTATAAATAATTTATGCCAACCTTATCAAGGTTTTTGTAAAACTAAACTCTATATAAAATAGAGGGAACTTAATTTCCCTCATTTTTTCCTAATCAAAAACAGCAGCATTATACTTGTTATTGCAATAATGATCCCAAAACCTGGGGTAGTTTTTCCGGTTGAGAATGAAACAGTTTTTTCTTCTGTTTCCTGACCGGAATAAGTAACTTTTCCGTGAATTTCATATTTTCCGATATCTGTTGGTTTGTAATATATAGAAATATCTTTTGTCTTTCCTACTGGAAAAAACATATCTTCACTTTCAATTACGTCAACAAGTGCTCCATCTACATACACTTCTCCGACATATTTACAGGTTAAGTCGGCTTCCCCTGTGTTTTCAACAGTTGCTAAGACTTTTAGTAGACTTTCTTTAGCAGTTTCTCCTTCAATGTCTAAGTCTATTAGAGAAGCTTCTTTTGCAAGTGAGCCTTCGGGTAGGACTTTCAGGTCGAGGATTTCAGTTTTTAAGACTTCATTTCCCAGGGAGATTGTAATTTCTACCTGATATTCACCTTCGGGAACCTCGGCTGAAGCCATTATAATTACTTCTTCTTCCTTTCCGGGCTTGACAATATCTCCTGTGCCTTTAACTTCGGATATTGTGTTACCATCTTTTAGGATTACACAGGACATCTCTGGGGTAGCTTGAACATTTCCGGTATTTTTAAAGTAGGTCTTTACTTTTATAGGGGCATTTTCTTCTGTTTTTCCCATTTCCAATTTTAGAACTTCCCCTTGTAAAATTTGATCTCCTGTTACAGTTATATAAAATTTCATAGGTACTTTAACAATTCCGTGACTTATTGAAGTTCCATTGTTTTCAGCTTCAAAATATGCAGCTTCGGGCATAACATAGACGATTGGCTCATATTTTCCATTTGAAGTATCAGAGGGAATTAATATTTTTATATCTATTTCTTTTGATTCTCCGGCCTC
>JAQUFK010000085.1 GCA_028684695.1 Methanosarcinaceae archaeon
AGCTTAGCTTGTTTTAACCCCAGGCAAGCCCTTAAATAATGAATTACATAGTTCAGAAAATAAAATAAGAAGAGAACTTTTGCCTAACCAAGCGCTTGCAAAACTTTCGGATGCGTTGCTTGATTCGGATAAATCTCTTGAAATGATTTCTCAGCTTGTCCTTTCAACTTCAAAAAAACTAACGGGGAGTAAGCAAGGCTATGTTGCTTCAATTGATCCTGAAACCGGGGACAATGTGATCCATGTCCAAGCCGAAAATCTGAAAGGCTGCGCTATTTCTAAAATGTATAAAACGCTTATTTTTCAAAAAGGAGCTGATGGGCTTTATCCCAAACTCCTGGGTCACTCCTTAAATCTGAGAAAAGGGTTTTTTACCAACTTTCCTAAGGCCCATCCGGCTTCGGAAGGACTTCCTGAGGGACATATTTGTATTAATAATTATTTGAGTGTACCCGCGATTTTAGGGGAAGAACTCGTAGGGCAAATAGGGCTTGCTAACTCTAAAAATGGGTATTCGAAGGTTGAGCTTGAAGCAATCAAAAAAGTTGCAGCCCTTTATGCACTGGCCCTTCAACAAAAACGGGCTTCAGATGAGCTAAAGTATCGGGATTGCATTTTGAAATCTACCTTCAATTCAAGTATTGACGGCCTTGTTGTTGTTGATATAAACGGAAAAATCCTTTTTTCAAATTCTAAGTTTCTCCAGATCTGGGGGCTTTCAGAAGCTTTCTTTTTAGAAAAAAAATGGAAAAAACTGCTGGATTTTATTTCGGAACAATTGCTTACCCCTGAAGCTTTTTTATCAAATATGCAAAAATGCACCCCTTCTCCTGAAGCTCAGGTAGATTATCTTTATCTTAAAGATGGCCGAATTTTTGAATGGCATTCTACCCCTCTTATGACTGACTTGAATCTTAAAGGCAGAGTCTGGAGTTTCAGAGACGTAACTAGCCAGCGAACAGCGGAAAAAACAATTCTTGATGCTAAACTCCGGGCTGAAGAAGCAAATCGGAGCAAAACCGAATTTTTAGCCACCATGAGCCATGAACTCCGAACTCCATTGAATTCTATAATCGGTTTTTCGGATATTTTGCTTGCTCAAATGTATGGAGCCCTTAATGAAAAACAACTTAAGTACCTTGGTAATATTTCAAAAAGTGGAAAACATCTTCTTACCATAATCAACGATATTCTGGACATTTCCAAAGTGGAATCCGGAAACGAGTCTCTGTTTTTTGAGCCTGTGGAAATTGCGGCCGTTTTTGAAGATGTAAAAAACCTTTCCTTTCCTTTTGCAGCTTCAAAAAATATTTCTCTTTCTTTTGCCGTAGAACCCCCCAATCTTTATATAAGGGTTGATAAAATCAAGTTTAAGCAAATTCTTCATAACCTTGTAAGCAATGCCTTAAAATTCACTCCTAGAGCAGGAAAAGTATGGGTCAGGGCGGAAAAAATCCAAAATACCCTTGAAATCTCAGTTCAGGATTCCGGAATCGGGATTCCAAAAGAAAAACAAGAACTTATCTTCGAACCTTTTAAACAGGTCGACTCTTCCCTTTCCAGAGAGTATGCCGGTACAGGGCTTGGCTTATCCCTTGTCAAAAAATTTGTTAAAATGCACGGCGGAGAAATAAGTGTGCAAAGCGAGATAAATAAAGGGACTCTGTTTAGAGTTTCTTTGCCTTTCCTGCCTCTTCATAAAGCTCTTTTTCAAGTTGAGAAGGAAATAATCAAGGAATAAGGAGGCTGAAGGCTTTAAAGCCTTCGGCTTTTCTTTTTCCTTATTTTTTCCCTTTTGTTTCAGTTTTTCTCTTCTGCTCTTGATTTTGATTTTATTTCGATTCCGCTTCCTCTTCCGCTTCAGAGGTCTTTTTTTCCGCTTCCTGAGCCGTCTGGGCTTTTTTAAGCCTTTTAATTTCCCTTATACGCCTTAACATAACTTCTCCAAGGAATAGCAAGAGAGCTAGCAGGACAATATAGGGCTTCAGGCTCCGAGGCTCTTCTATATCCCTTTCGGCATTTTGTCTGGCATCTTTTAAGAGCTGAGCTCTGGCTTCATTTTCTCCTTTATAGATATTTCCACCTGTAGCCCGAACCAGAGGAGGAAGGTTTTCATTAAGGCCTACCTCCTTAAACTCCAGCGGGTAATTTATGGCAAGAGGATAGCCCGAAACATTATGAATTCCTATCGTATCGGGGCTTACGCTGCTTTCATAGACATTTTTACCTATTAAGGAAAGCTCAAGCGCGGTTTTTCCGTCAAGTTTCAGTTTCGGCTTTGTATCATCGTATATTATAAGGCTCAGCTTTGCAGGAGTTCCAAGCCAGCTGTCTGGAGCTTCAAGCACAGCTCCTTCCTCAGCTTGCGGATTTCCTATAGCCCAATTTGCCATACTTGAGATGAGGTTGGCGTTTTCCTCAGAATAGAGCCTAGAACTCCAGCGAGCTCCTTCTCCTTTCCCATTATCCGTAGAAAAGGCGGCAACTCTTCCAAGTCCATAACGCCAGGTCGTAAGCACTGGTTTTCCAGTAACGGTTATAAGCAGGCGTTCGGCTCCGGCTTTTGGGGTAACATCATTATAACCTAGGATGTTACCCGTTATATTGATGTTGCGAGTGATGAAATGGTCCGGAGAATATTCCAATAGGGGATAGGAATCAAGTTCAAGAGGTTCTTCTTCCTCTTCTTCATAAGGTTTTTCTATTCTGTCAAACCTGATATTTGCGCGTTCTCCTTTATCAATATGGAAATAATTGTCTTCTAGCCCCAGCTCTTGCATAAAAGTCTCTGCATAAAGAGTTCTTTTTCTCTCATCAACCTGGGATGGTGCAGAGGAACGAATGTGTATAAAGAAGATTTCGGCTCCTATTTTTTGAAGGTCTTTTACAACCGGAAGGCTTGCTTCATAAGATTGTTCGATCCCTCCGTCTGAAATGATTATTACGTCGAGTTCGCCTTCTTCTTCCTCAAGCATTTCCTTTGCAGTTTTAAGGCCTTGGTCAAGAGATGTCCTATCGGCTCCATCAATTATGTCAGGGGTTAACTGGAAAATTTTTTCCTCAAGAACCTTGAGGTTATAAGGCAGCCCTAGGTAAACAAAGCCTCCTGATATATCCTTGCCCGTACTCCCAAACCCGACAACTCCTACATTTGCATCTTTGAGATTTTCATTTCGAAGAAGAAAGATTGCATTTCCAAGGATATCTCCAAGTGTCTGGTGATGTTCGGTACTCGGGGAAACATCAAGAAGAATCATCATGTGTCTTCCGCCTTTAAACTCTGAGGGTTTCGAGACCACGGGCAAAAAGGTTTCAAAGGAAGAATTCAGATAGTTTCCCAGATCATAGGCCTTTTCTCCGCCCACAACTATCAGGCCGTTTCCCTCACTTACGTATTTCTTTATGTCTTTTACCTGAGCTTCCGTAAGGGAATCTATAAATTGATTATCAAGCACAAGCACTTTGCTATCTTTGATTTTTTCAATTCCGGGAAATTTATTTTCTATCGTAACAGCATAAAGTTCGGAGAGGATTTCAGCTAGAGGGGAATCAGGCTCATCTGTAATAAGCCAGAGTTTTGGTTTCGGAACAACATAGAGAGCTTTATAATATTTGTTGTTTTCAGGGTTCCAGTCTTCTCCTGAGGGAGTGATTTCTACCCGGATATTGTGGGCTCCAAGAGTGGAAAATGGATCGGGCCTATAAGTAATTGTTTTTTCTCGCTCTCCTGCAGCAAGGCTGTAAGATCTTCTAAGGTTAAGTTCTTCATCCAGATAGACCTCAAGGCTAAATTTAACACTGTCTGTGCCAGCCTGAGAAACCCCTATCTCAAAATTATTTTCATTATCTACTACAAGTGTTTTATCGCCTCGGACTTCGACTGCAAGATCGTTTTTCACAAGGTTTGGCTCCACTGAATAAACCGTTGTACCGGTTTCTTTTGCAAACTCTATTGCTTCAACAAGGTTTTTTCCGTGGTTATTATTTCCGTCTGAGACAAGCACGATCTGCTGGCCGGTGCCCGCATACTGGAGCACGGTTTCTCCAAGGCTGGTTTTATCTCCTTCAAGCCGGACAAAGCTTGTGGGAGTATTATCCACCAAGCCTTCATAGAGGCCCTGACCTCCTCCTTCTTCAAAAATTTCCATGCTGTCAGTCTCATCTGAGACTATCACAAGGTTTGGGTTTTCCTCACTTACTGTCTTTGTAACAACTGTAAAAGGGGAAGCAAGAGCGATTATCAACAGGAGCGCAATAAACATTCTCCATTCCACAAGCTTTGTCCTGGTATTTTTCAGAAAATAAAAGCCTCCAATGAGGAGCGGGACTAGGAGAAGGAGGTACTCGGGGTGTTCGAGCGAGAAAGTCATAGTTCTCCCCTCCCGCGTAATATCAGGATTTCAAGCAGCATTAGCAGGAACACAACTCCGATAAGATAATTACTTATGTCTTTTTTGGCGGGATACGAATCCGCTCGTATGGTTTTTAGTTCTTCTTCCTCTAAAGAGCGTTTAATAAGCTCTGTGGCATCTACGTTCATATCCGATTCCCGGTCATCGTAGAGATTAACCGCGATTTTCTTGCCTGATACTTCGTAGATCCCAACCTCATCATAGAGCATGCGATCTGTAGTCACAATCTTTGTAGGGGTTTTTATTTCCTCAGTTTTTGAAAGAGAAGTAAAAGTCCCGGTTTTAAGATTGTAATCCGAAATATCACCAATTCCTCCAATCCACTCAATCAGCCTAATCCAGAATACTGGATACTCGGGAAGGTTATGAAAGTTATTCCAGGCTCCGCCTTCGAGTTCGTCATTGAGCCCTAAGTAAAGAATTGTACCCTCTCCAAGTTGCCAGTAGCTTAGTATAGGCACTCCGTTTTTAAGGCTTGCAAGAGTTGTTGCTCCTGTCCTTTCCGTAGCGTTTAAATATTTTCGGACCGAAACCTCCTCACTTTTTATGTCCTGAGTAATTCGGCTGGCTCGAATTTCTTCAACCCCTATTCCGGCTTCGGCTTCGCTAACTATGCTGGGTTTTACAGGGAGAAGTTTTACAAGTTCCACATCTGTTTTTTCAGGAAGAAGTGCTTCACTGCCTATAAATACCACATCTCCTCCTGCCTCTACAAAAGCTTTAAGCCTCTCTGTGGCTCCGGCTGTAAGCGGGGTTTTTTTCTGAGCCATAACAATCAGGTTATAGTCTGTCAGGTCTGCAGGCAAAGTTTTCCAGACCTTTAGCTCACTTTGTGGGAGCAGAGCAAGCGCGGTTTTTGAAGGAAGTTTTCCATCATCCGTAATAAATAGGATTTGTTGTTCAAGGGTTTCGGGAATTGAAATATAAGCGTGGTTATCTACTGGAAACTTATCTTCTTTGGCAAGCCTTATTTCCGTAACTCCCGGGTTCAGGGGTTCGAGTGTAAACTGGTTAGTCTCCCCTGCTGGCACTTTTAGGGAAAAGGTTTTTGAGATACTTTCTCCTCTCAAAGTCTCGATTTTCACATTTTCTTCCCGATCTCGGTAATTTTTAACTACACAGGTATAGCTGTAAGTTCCTTCCGAAGCTTCGATCCAGCCGTTGATTATTCCTACATTGTCCGTGGGTTTTCCTACTTTTACGAAATTGAGCTTTATCCCATAGGATTCAGCCAGTTTTTTGGAGGCTACAGGATCGTCTCCTTTCCAATTTGTAAAATCGGAAAGAACAATTATTCGGCCTCCTTCTCTGGATAGAAGCCGCATTCCGCTCGAAATTGCAGCGGAAAGATCTGCGACTCCAGCTCCGGCTTCAAGCTCTTTAAGAACGTTTTTCGCAGCCGAAGCTCCGTCTGCTTCCAGGGCCAAAAGGGGCACGTTTGAGGCAAGAATGATACTGTTTTTTTTGCTTACATAATCCTCTGCAATGTCTACAGCGGTTTTGAAACGGCCTTCAGTTTGCATACTGGCCGATGAGTCAAGGACTAGCACGATATGCTCTCCGCTAAGTGGCTCTTCCGTTGTATAAAAGTAGCCTGCGGCGGCGATTGAGAGTAGAATTAGGATCAGAAGCTGAACTAGGAAAAGAGGATCTTTTATAAGTCTTGTAAGCGCTGTAAAGAGCTTTTTCTTTTCCTGTTCGAGCTTGGAGACAAACATAAGGGAAGGAATTGAAAAGACTAGAGGTTTTGGTCGAAGCAGATAGAGCAGGATAAGCGGGATTACGCTTAAAAGCCCCAGCAAAGCAAGCGGGGTTTCAAAAGGCATGTTTTAGCGCCTCCTTCTCCTGATCGTATTGTAAAAAGCCTCAAAAATGGGAGTCTCGCTTGTAAAGCTATAAAACTCAGCCCCAACTCTAAGGCAAACTTTTCGGATCCTGGCTGTGTGCTCATCCAGTTTTTCCTCGTAGCGTTCTTTGAATTTGTTGCTGACATAGGTTCGGATTTCCTCTCCTGATTCAAGGTCTACAAGTTTGCTGTGGCCTTTGAGAGGAAGTACTTTTTCGCTAGGGTCAAGGACCTGAATCAGGATTAGATCATGATCGGAAAGCCTGTATACGGCTGACTCTATAGCCTCAGGCTTATCTAAAAAGTCTGATATCAGAATTACAAGGGAGCGAGACTTGATTTCCCGGTTGTATCTTGAGACACAGCTCTCAATTGAAGTTCCTCCGGAAAGTTCAAGTTCGCTCAGGCGGTCCAGAGTCTGGAGGAGATTTTTTCTCCCTCTTTTGGGTCTGTGAACCTCTAAGTTTTCCCCAAAAGTCGAGATTGCAAACCTGTCATTGTATTTGCTGACCATATAGGCAAAACCCGCAGCAAGCATCGCAGCATACTCAAATTTAGAAGTCCCAACTTCAGGATAGTCCATGCTTTTACTCGAATCGAGGAGGATGTGCGTAGTCAGAGTCTTTTCTTCCTCAAACTGCCGGACATAAAGTTTTTCGCTTCGGGCATAGGCTTTCCAATCGATATCCTTAATTGCATCGCTTTTGTTATACTCCCGAAACCCTATGGTATCAATTCCGTGGCCTGCCCGGGTGGAAGGGCGGTTTCCAGCGTAGACTGTAGATACCCGTTTTCGGACTGCAAAGGTAAAGCGATCAAGCTGCCTGAAAAAATCCGTTTCAATTCGTTGTTTTTTGCGGGTCATTGCTGCTCCTCCCCCAAAAAACCCGGAAGTTTTGTCCTTAAGGGCCTAAGTTTCGGATTTCCGAGCTTTTTTTTCTTAGGGTTTTTTTCAGTTTACTTTCTAAATCCCGGCAGTTTGAGTTTCTTTTTTGCAGGTTCTTTCTGGTTTTCCGGAGCGGTTTCGTTCTTTTCCTCTTTATATCCGGGATTTACCTGCTTGAGCAGCTCTGTTATAGCTTCGTCGGGAGTAATCCCGCTCCTTTCAGCCTCAAAGGTCAAAATAATCCTGTGTCTAAGGACAGGGTAGGCCATCACATCAAGATCCTCCTGACTTACAAAATTTCGGCCCTTGATAAGCGCTCTTGCCTTTGCAGCAAGGATCAGCCCTATTGAAGCTCTTGGGGATGCCCCGTATTCGATGTTTTGTTTGTCTTTTCGGGTCAGAGCAACGATTTTTAGCACTCTTTCCTTAAGTTCTTCTGAAATCGGAACCTGCCGAGTCAGGGCTTGTAACTCGAGGAGAGTGGATTTATCAATTCCCCTTCTGATCTTGGGAGCTTCAGCTTTTGTATAACGATTTATTATTTCCTTTTCTTCCTCAAAGTTTGGGTAATCAATTAGGATTTTCAGAAGAAAACGATCAAGCTGAGCTTCTGGAAGAGGATAGGTTCCTTCCATTTCAATGGGATTTTGGGTTGCAAGGATAAAGAAGGGTTTGTCTAAGAGATAGGTATCGTTTCCAACGGTTACCTGCTTTTCCTGCATGGCTTCCAAAAGTGCGGACTGGGTCTTAGGAGAAGCCCGATTAATTTCATCCGCAAGTACGATATTTGAAAACACAGGGCCTGCTTCGAAACGAAACTCCTTTTTTCCGCTTTCTCTCTCCTCAATTATGTTGGTTCCGGTAATGTCTGCAGGCATAAGGTCTGGAGTGCACTGAATCCTGCTAAACTTAAGGTTAAGGGCTTTTGAGATAGTGGAGATCATAAGGGTTTTTCCAAGCCCTGGGTTGCTCTCTACAAGAACGTGGCCTCCGCAGAGAATTGAAATTACGATGTGTTCCACAGCTTTTCTCTGCCCGACGACAACTCGCCCGATTTCCTCAAAAAAACTGTTGAAAATCCGGCCCGCGTTCTCATAGGTTATTGAGATCTGCCCGGCTTCTGAATCTTTTTCATACATTCCTGCTTCTCCCTCTTCTTTGTTTTTCTTCCTTCTTTTTTCCTATTTTTTATTTCTACTCTTCCATTCGATTTTTTATTCTGCCTCTGCCATTTCCTCAAAATAACTCTGAATGATATTCTGATACCCTTCAGGCAAATTTTCGTAATAAGCTTGGGAAGCTATGGCCTCAGGGTCATAGGCTGCGGACTGGCCAAATGCGTCTTTTCGCTCTTCTCCTTCTTCTCCTATCGTAAGCCCCGGAGATGTTCCGGGCGGAATTTTTAGATCAATCTCTGTTCCTTCCACAACAATGACTGCAGGTTCGGAAAAGAGATCTTCAGAAGTGTCTTTT
>JAQUFK010000086.1 GCA_028684695.1 Methanosarcinaceae archaeon
CACATATAAGGGAGTAAACCAAGCAGAATACGCAAATTTAAGCCTTAAGTTAGAGGTTGACGCAAATACGGATTACAAACTTGCATATCCTTTCTCCACTCATTCGTTCTATACGCTAGATGAGAAAGTGACAATTGACATTAAGGGCTCAGAAGAGCTTGAAAATGAAATAGTCAAGCTATACGTTGTACAGATGCAAAGTGTAGGCCCGAGTTCACTAGCCAACGCATTCAAGCTTATCAAAGGGGGAAGCGATGAAAGCTTAAAAGAGATTTTTGAGGAAACCGTGGATTCATGGGAACTGAAGGGGACTGTGACGCTTGACGAAAAAGGGGATTTTCCCTCAAAAGTAGAGCTTGAAGGCTTGGATTCAGGGCTTCATGGGCTTTTCATCCTACTCGATAACGGATGTACGAAAGAAAAGACAGTCCTTTCTCTGAGCTGCTTTGAGGTTCTGGAATATGAACTGGAAATCACAGCTGAGGAGATCGAAAAGGACGAGAACCTAGATATAGGGCTGGAGCTTGGAGAAAATGAAAGCGGGGAATTTACCTATGGAGCCCTCCTTATAAAGGAAAGCGCTTATGCTGCAGACCTGAAGCTGACATCTGATGGCACCCGCGCTGGAACTGAAGTGATTATAAATGGAATTGATATAATTGAAGAGTTTGAAATCAACGCTTCAAATTATGAATCAAAACTCAGTAAATCTGAACTTCAGACCGAGCTTCTGACTTTGATAGGAGAAGGCAACGGGGCAATAAGTATAGGAAACCAAAAAAATATCTCTCTGACAACCTTAGGCCTACCTGCAGACGATTACCTTCTCTTTGCAGCGGTCTATGAAAAAGGAAAAGGCCTTGTGGGCATTGACCAAAAAGAGCTGAAGATAAATTTGGAACAAGAACAGAAAAGCCCAAGCACTTCAAAATCCGATAGATTAAAAATAATCTCAAAAAGCTCGGAGGACAACGTTGAAGGAGAAGTTACCCTAAAAGATACTCCATCTTCTAGGGAAGAATACGAGGAGGAAACAGCCTATGACAGCAAAGGAGTTGCCACAGAGATCCCAAAACAAGGAATTTCAAAAGAGATAGGCTTTATTATAGGCTTTGTAGCAATTCTCCTGCTCGGAATGGTTACCCTTAAAAAACTAAAGTAAAAAAAAATTTCAGTTAAAAAAGCTATCCAAAAATTAAGTAAAAGGAAAGGATCAGGATAGACTACATAAAATAAGTATCCGGCTGAAAGCTAAAGGCTGGATACTTACTAGATATTTATCGAGCTTTTTACTTGAATATTTACTTGGATAAGCAGGCTCTTTAAGGAAAATATAGAGGGAGAATCTCCTCTATAATAATTTGGATTATTATAGAGAAACAATTTTCCTAAACCCTGTTTCCAAAGTCATATATTTTTCTTATACCCTATCAAAACAGCAGTTAAGACTAGGGGTTTTTGCCTAACTTTTTATTCTTTTTCAACCCAGAGGTCAAAAGGCAAGGGGGATTAAGCAGCAGATGAGATTAATTTATACAAAAATAAAAGACCTCTGTATCCTTGAGCCAAAAGTATTCAATGACGATCGGGGGTATTTTCTTGAAACTTATAATGAAAAAAGATTGAAGAATTTAATCGGAATAAAATATAAATTCATTCAGGAAAATGAATCAAAATCAGGATATGGAGTGATCCGAGGCCTCCATTATCAGCTTGAACCTTACAGTCAGGCAAAACTGGTAAGAGTGATTGCGGGTAAAGTATACGACGTTGCCCTAGATCTTAGAAAAAATTCCCCTACTTTTGGAAAATGGCTTGGCATTGAACTCTCTTCTGAAAATAAAAAACAGCTTCTGATCCCAAAAGGTTTTGCCCATGGTTTTTCGGTCCTGAGTAAAACCGCTATTTTTGCCTACAAATGCGATGAATATTACCATCCTGAAGCTGAAAGAGGAATTTTCTACAAAGATTCCAAACTGAGAATTGACTGGAAAATAAAAGAAAACGAGAAAACTCTTTCAAAAAAGGATAAACTTCTTCCTGAAATGAAAAGTGCGGAGATGAATTTTGAATATAAGAAATAAGAATTTTATAAAGCAGAGCAAGAGGAATAAAATTTGAAATTATTGATAACCGGAGGTTGCGGTTTCATAGGCAGTAACTTTATCCTTCACATGCTGGAAAAATATCCAGCCTATCGGATAATCAATCTCGATAAACTAACCTATGCCGGAAATCCAAAAAACCTCAGCAAGGTTTGGAAAAATCCAAACTACACTTTTATAAAAGGGGATATTTGCGATCCGCAGCTTGTTGGAAAGGCCATGCAAAATGTGGATTATGTAATCCATTTTGCAGCTGAGAGCCATGTGGATCGTTCAATTGAAGACGGCTCGGTTTTTGTCCGGACAAATGTACTAGGAACAAATGTACTGCTCCAAGCTGCGCTAGAAAAAGGGATCAAAAAATTTATACATATCTCCACGGATGAGGTTTACGGGAGTAGAAAAGAAGGTTCATTTAAGGAAAGCGAAAGCCTCTCTCCTTCAAGCCCTTATTCCTCAAGCAAAGCAGGCTCAGACCTTCTTGCGCTTGCCTTTCATAAAACATACGGATTACCGGTGCTAGTTACCCGTTGCACGAATAATTTTGGGCCTTATCAGTATCCTGAAAAACTGATTCCTTTTTTCATAAGTCGACTGCTTGAGAATAAAAAAGTTCCAATCTACGGGAGAGGAGAAAACATAAGAGATTGGATTTATGTTAGAGATCACTGTTTAGCAGTGGACTTTTTGCTTCATAAAGGAAAAGAGGGAGAAATATACAATATTGGGAGTGGAAACGAACTTACAAATATCGATATAACTCGCCGTTTGCTTAGAATACTTCGAAAAGATGAATCTAAAATAGAATATGTAAAAGATCGAAAAGGTCACGATTTTAGATACTCTTTGGACTGTGAGAAGCTGAAGAATATGGGCTGGAGCCCCAAATACAGTTTTGATACCGCCCTTGAAGCTACCGTAAATTGGTATGTTGAAAATAGATGGTGGTGGAAAGCATTAAGTTTTTGATCCTCGGAGCCGGGGGAATGCTTGGCCGGGATCTATGTAAAACTTATCCTAAAGCTATCCGGCTGACTCATAAGGAACTGGAACTTAGAAATCGAGCCGAAGTAATTGCTACAATCAAAAAAATAAAGCCAGAAGTTCTAATCAATGCCGCAGCCTTTACTGATGTGGAAGCCTGCGAGGAAAAAAAGGATCTTGCCTTCCGGGTAAATGGGCTGGGGCCAGGATACCTTGCAGAAGCCTGTGAAGAAATAGGGACCATGTTGGTGCATTTTAGCACGGATTACGTGTTTGAGGGAACTAAAAAAAAATATGTAGAATCCGACCTTCCAAAGCCTCTCAATGTATATGGGCAATCAAAATTGCTTGGAGAAAGAAAAATTGCCGAAAAGATGAGTGATTATAGAATAATAAGGACTTCCTGGCTTTTTGGAACTGGAGGAAAGAATTTTGTGGAAACCGTGCTGGACCTATCTGAAAAAAAAGATGTGGTAAAGGTGGTAAAGGATCAGTTCGGAAAACCAACTTTCTCAAAGGAGCTTGCGTACAAAACAAAGGAAATTATAAGAAGCACTCCCGGGATTTATCATCTCACAAACGAAGGGGTCTGTTCTTGGTATGAATTTGCCTCCTCTATAATAGAAAACGCGGTTCCCTGTACCAGTGCAGCATTTCCAAGAAAAGCTAAACGCCCGAAATATTCAGTGCTTATAAACACGAAAACAAAACCCTTAAGACGCTGGGAAGAAGCGCTTAAAGAGTACCTGCAGGAAAGAAAAGAATTCCGAAAAGGAATTTAAGCCCGGAAAGTTCCCAAATTAATTTAAAAATTAAACCGGGATTGCTGCCGAGGTATTATGAATACGGCTCAGAAAATAGCTAAAAATACAGGGGTACTCTTCTTTGCACAAATCGTTAGTTATCCCCTGGGATTTCTTTACATAATGTATATTGCAAGGTATCTGGGAAGCGAAGAATTTGGAATTTTATCTTTTTCCCTGGCTCTTGCAGGGATATTTGGAGTTCTTGCGGATTTAGGCTTTTGTCCTCTGGGAGTAAGAGAGATTGCAAGAGATAAAAGGCTTGCAAAAAAATACATTGCAAATATAATCCCAATGAAAATAATCCTTAGTATACTTTGCTTTGGGTTAATTGCAATTTCCGTAAATTGTTTTGGATATCCGGAAAAAACAGTTCTGGTTGTTTATTTTGTCTCCGCAGGAATGCTTTTTAATTCCTTTACCGAAATCTTCAATTCTCTTTTTAAGGCTTTTGAAGAAATGGAGTATGTCTCACTGGGAATAATTTTGAACAAAACGCTGATGCTTGGGCTTAGTCTGATAGCAATATTTCTAGAATATGAGCTTGTAAGAATCTCGGGAATTTATTGCCTTACAGGGCTGCTTGTCTTTTTATATACTCTCCGAATCTGTATCTGGAAATATATGGCTCCTGCTCTTGAAATTGACTGGGATTTTTGGAAGAAGATTTCAAAAAAAGCAGCCCCTTTTTTTTTAGCCGCAATTGTAAACGTCATTGCTTTTAGAATTGATATGGTCATGCTCTCAATGCTTAAAGGAGATGAGGCCGTCGGATATTATTCGGCAGCTTACCGCCTGGTTGAAGCTTTGATCATTATTCCTTCGATTCTTTCAACCTCACTATACCCGGTTTTTTCTAATTTTTATGTTTCCGCAAAGGAAACTTTAAATTTAGTATATGAAAAAGCGTTTAAACTCCTTTTAATTATAGGTTTACCAATTGCAGTAGGAACGACTTTGCTTGCCGATAAAATTATTTTGCTGATCTATGGGCACGAATTTTCTTTAGCAATTCCGGCCCTAAAAATCCTTATTTGGACCATACCCGTAATATTTATTGCGTTCATGCTAGGAACGCTTTTTGCTTCCATAAACAAACAAGTCCTATCCCTGAAAATCAGCATATTTACCACAACCCTAAACATAGGAGCAAACCTGCTGCTCATCCCAAAATACAGCTTTTTGGGAGCGGCACTAGCTACTGTAATGACTTATACGGCTTCCTTTATTCTAAGCTATTATTATATTTCAGGGCTGACGCATAAAATCCCTGTTTTTAACTTTGCTTTAAAACCCATAGCTGCCAATCTGGTTATGGGAGGTTTTATCCTGAACTTCACAGGTTCAAATATTTTATTAGTAATCGTAGCTTCGGCCCTAATATATTTGATCATGCTAAACATATTTGGAGTAGTCTCAAAGAAAGATTATATATTATTTAAAAGGGGGAAATTCTTGTGAGAAAACTAAACCGAATTTTTAGTAAAAAAGGCCTTGCTGCCGCTCCGAAATATATTTCTCTAACCGGGAAGAAGACTTACTACGGATATTTTTATAAAAACACGCAGGAACGGCGGAAAAATCGAGAATTGCTCAAAAAAAGGAGAATTGAAGCTGCAAACAAAAGTTTAGAGCAAGGATATACAAGAAAAGAAAAACCGCTAGTCTCGATTATAACGCCTACCTATAACCGAATAGAATTGCTTGCAGAAAGAGCAATTCCTTCCGCATTGAACCAGACCTATAAAAACATCGAAATAATAATCGTGGGGGATCACTGTACAGATGAGACGGAAAACAGAATCAAAAGTTTTAAAGATCCCAGAATAAAATTTTATAACCTTCCCAAAAGAAGCAGATACCCCAAAGACCCCAATAAAAAATGGTATGTCCACGGGGCAAAGCCTAGAAACGTAGCTTTGGAATTAGCAGCCGGAGAATGGATTGCTCCTCTTGATGACGATGACGAATTTTCCAAAGACCATATAGAAAGCCTCTTAAATTACGCCTTAGAAAATAACTATGAAATGGTTTATGGCAGAGTAGCAAGGGAAATCGCGCCCGGAGAATGGAGTGAAGTAGGCTCATACCCTCTGAAGCCAGGGGAAATTTCCCTCATGTCAGTACTGTATCATTCAAGATTGAATTTTATAAAATGGAGTTCAGACTCTTGGAAATACGAAGAACCAACGGACTGGAACCTCTGGAGGAGAATAGAGGAAGCCGGGGCAAGAATAGGGTTTCTGGATAAAGTCGTAGGGACGCATTATATAGAAAGGGTACAGATATATAAGTAAAAAGTTTAAGGAAACGGGGGAAAAACAAGGGGAGATTTTGTCAGTAATTTCAGACTCGGAAAATACCTTTTATCCAAATAAAATTCTAAAATTACGGTTTCAGCTCAAGCTCGATTTTCCTAGAGTAAGCCAAAAATTTCCGGAAATTTCCCTCTGGATTTCCATTTTAAGTTCAGGAGAGGGAAACCTTTGAAAACTCAGGAAACAACAAATTCAGAGCTTCAAGCAACAGAAGCTCAGAAAATAAGAAATGAGGAGAACAAACCCACGTGGGAAATTTCTCCTGAAAAAAAGGACTTCTTATTTACGGAAAATAAGGATAAAGCCGGAAGTTTCCTGCAAGACAAAAAAAAACTTATAGGCATGCCTATCCTAGGCATAACCTTTGCCGAATTGCTAATCTATTCCGGAAATATAAAAGAAGCGGTACTTTTGCATGTGCTTCTCCTTCTTACCCTTTCTCTCTCCGACATGGCAATAAAAGACGAGCAAGTACAAAAAAACTATCAAGCTCTAATTTTGCTCCCAATCCTCCGCTTGGTCAACCTCTCAATGCCAATCTTTTTTGATACGACTCTTTATTCTTTTATCTTCATCTACGCCCCTCTCATAATCCCGGTAACTATTGCTGCCAAGCACCAGAAAATAAAGCGAGAAGAAATAGGCCTGAATTTCGATAAAAAATTGTGCTACTATACCGCACTTGCAATTCCTTTAGGCTTTCTGCTAGGAGTTGGAGAATACGCAACCATTCGGACAGGCTATCTTATCCCTGAGCTTTCCTTCCTAAATCTTTTAAAACTCACAATTGTTATGGTTTTTTTCGTAGGGCTTATCGAAGAAATAATTTTCAGGGCAATGCTGCAAACCAGACTTGCTGAAACTTTTGGAACATTTGAAGGCTTATTCGGAGCAAGCCTCCTTTTCGGGCTTATGCACTCAGGCTATGGAACTTTTTATGAAATATTGTACACATCGTTTGTGGGCTTTATTATAGGAATTCTTTTTTATAAAACAAAAAATCTGCCTTTTATTACAGTACTCCACGGTTTTGTAAACGTTTTTCTTTTCGGAATCATTCCTCATATGAACCTGCTGTGAGAAACCTTTTGTGAGCGAACTTCCAAATAAAATCTCAGAGGCTTCCTAGTTTATTCCTTGAACTTGTGCTAGGCTTAAATACGGCTCCGAAAAGTAGCAGGAAATAAAAGTAAATTTTTAAGGGGGAACTCAAAAACACAAAATATTTAGTATCTCTTATACATTTACATAAAAATGAATATTAAAAGAGTATAAGGAGAAAAAAACTTGGACTTTAACAAAGCTGTGGAATTTCACGGACATGTCTGCCCTGGCATTGCGATAGGGTATAGGGTGGCAAAACTTGCAGAAGCGCGCTTCCAAGAAAGAGCCGAAGATGAAGAACTAGTAGCAATCATAGAAAATAAATCCTGTTCAGCCGATGCAATTCAGGTAATTAACGGCTGTACTTTCGGAAAAGGAAACCTGATTTTCAAAAATTATGGAAAACACGTTTACACCTTCTTTAAAAGAGGCGACAAAAAGGCTCTTCGAATAGCCCTAATCCCTGAAGCTCTTCCAACTGACTCTTATCACTCAGCCCTTTTTGCAAAACTCAGAGCAGGGACTGCAAATTCAGAAGAAGTAAAAGAGTTTAGAAGGCTTCATGAAGAAAAATGTCAGAAAGTTCTGGAGCTCCCTGAAGAAAAACTATTCCAGCTTAAGGAAATTGAAATTGAACCCCCAAAAAAAGCAAAAATCTATCCAACTCTCCCCTGCAGTGAATGCGGAGAAGGTTTCATGGAACCGCTTGGCCGGGTCAAAGCTGGACAGTTTGTCTGTAACCCCTGTTTTGAGGGTAAAAAATGAAGGAAAAAGAGGAGGAGAAAAAAATAGAACTTAGGCCCATAGGTTATGTGGAAAACGCTTATTTTGAACCAGGCTATAAGGAAGAAGTTTTCCAAAAAATTTCAAAAATCGTCCTCAAAGCAGAGTTTGCCAAAGGCCTCTTTCGACTCGATGACTTTGAAAAGCTCTATATCCTCTTTCATTTTAGCAAATCCGGGGGATATAAAATGGTCCAAAGACGCAGATACGATGGAAAACTTTCCGGAGTTTTTGCCTGCCGGAGTCCGCACAGACCAAACGGGATTGGGCTTACCCTTGTCAAGCTTTTGAAAATTGAAGGAAACGTTCTCTATGTAAAAGGCTTGGATGCAATCAATAAAACCCCGGTTTTGGACATAAAACCCTATATTAAAAAAAGCAAGGAAAAGCCTGAAAGCAAATAGAATCTGGGAAAAGAATAAGAAGCTATATAAAGAAAATAAAAAGGTCTGAAAAGGGGGTTTTTTATTTTTCAGACCTTTTAGGCACTTTAGCTTTTAAA
>JAQUFK010000087.1 GCA_028684695.1 Methanosarcinaceae archaeon
ACAGACCGGAGCTGAAGTACTTGTGCTTGTGCTTGAGAATCAGGTTGCGGCAATGACAGGGGGACAGAAAGTTCCAGAGCTTCAAGCGCTGGTTAAAATCCTTGTCCCGGATACCCTGGTTTATGATTTAGAGGGGACTAAGGGAAATGAAGAGAAGAAAGGGAAAGCTGAGCTTTCGGATTTGATCAGAGCAAAACTTGATCAAAAAGGTATTTCAGTGATTTTTATCAGGGGAAAATGTACTAAATATATTTAAATATACAAATTAAATACATTAGATTATATATATGTTGTACTTTCTTTCTCGATTTTTACAGTGATTTTATCCTCAGCGAATTCAATTATTTCAAACTCTTTAGAGTATGTTTCCTCTATATCTATCCCATAATGTTAATTTAAAATGAGAATCAGCTGTTAATTAATCTCTGTTGCAAGATTATTAAACGCAGCATTAATATTTAATAGATATTATTATAAAAGCGGTTTTCGAGCAATTATTGTTAGGATTGCGTGCTGGTGAGGAATTTCACTTGATTTGCAATCAAGTATAGCCTCTTTTGAATAAAGCAGTTCCCAATCTTTATAATAATCTTGAAGTTCCTGCTTCTTATAAAGATATTCATTTTGACCCCAATCTGGAGCAACGTCAACATTTGGATGTTCGATAAATGTGCAGATTACATTAAGTCCCCCAGTTTTGGTCTTATTTTTTATATTGCCAAACTGGCGTTTTCTATTTTCTGGTTTAATATATTGCAAAGTCCCAATCGAGTAAACAATATCAAAAATCTCAGGAAATATTATTTCATTTACGTCTGCTTCCAGAGTTTTGAGGGTCGTCTTATTTTCTTTGGCTAATTTTACCGCCTTTTCTAAACCTGCAGGGGCAATATCAACAGCTAAAACATGAAACCTTGAAGCGCAAAGAAAACACTATCTCGACCTTCTCCTGCCTCTAAATCAATCAATTTTAAATTAGGAATTTTGGTTTGCTCTGGTATGAAATCTAAAAATTTATTTACTAATTTATTAGGTTCTTTCCCCCAATAATAATTTGATTTCAAATATATTTCTTGTAACTTATTGATTATATAAATTTACTGATTATATTAAAACAGAGGGGAGAAAGACTTGCCTTCATGCCTCAGCTGTGGGGAAAGCCAAGGCTCAAGACTGTAACCTAGCAGAGAAAGAGAAAGAGAAAGGCCGATCATGGCAAAGCAGGGAGGAAAGATCCAGTTCCACATCCCAAGAGCAAATCCACCTGCTGAATAGGCCTGATGCAGCATCTGGCCCCAATCTACAAGTTTGGGATCTCCAATTCCCAAAAAGCTCAGCCCGACTCCAAGGAGCATATAGTGCTGGGCTCCGAAAAGAAACTTTACAAGGGTAAGCGGAAAAACGGAAGGCAGAATATATCTTCCCATAATATGAAAATCACTTAAGCCCAGAGCTTTTGCTGCGTACACGAAATTTTCCGTTGAAACAGAAAGCGCCTTTGCCCTGATTATCCTTGCCTGCTGCAAGCTTCCCAAAAGCCCCATAAAAATACAGATCAGATAAAGTCCTGGCTTGAGGTAAATGCTTAATACAAGAAGAAGGGGAAGCTGAGGGATACTCATAAGTACATCCATACATCCTGAAATAAACCTGTCAGTCCGGCCTCCAAGGTAGCCTGTAAGCACTCCAAGACCTGTGCCTAACCCTGTGGAGATAAAGGTTCCAAGGAAGCCGAAAAGTAAAGTAGCTCGGCTTCCCCAAAGCAGCCTGCTGAAAATATCCTGCCCAAAATCATTGGTTCCGAGCAGATGTTCTGAATCAGGAGCTCTACAAGGGTTTCCGTTTATTTCCGTGGGATCATATGGCGCAGCCCAGGGTGCAAAGAGGGCTAAAAGGAGATAAAAAAACAAAAGAGCTAGAGCTGCCGAAAATGTTTTTTTTCGACACATATGGAATATTTGGAATGTTTGGGGTTTTTGAAACATTTAAAACACTTCACTCTTTTTTGTATCCTTTTATCAGTTCAATCCTTCCCTAATTCTAGGATCAATCAGAGGATAGAGCAGATCAGCTGTGAGGTTGGCAGTGATTACGAGTAGGGTATCGATAAGGAATATGCCCTGCAAAAGAGGCAGATCATGGGCTTCGAGCGCATTGAAGGTAAGAAGCCCAAGGCCTGGCCAGGAAAAAACGGTTTCTATAAAGACGCTGCCTGCAAGGATGTGGGCGCAGTGAAGAGAAGCCTGAGTCAGCACAGGCAGAAGGGAATTTGGAAGGGCATGCCCAAAAAGAATCCGAAGCTCAGAAAAACCTCTTGCCCTTGCAGCTAAAATGTAGTCTTCTCCAAGGGTTTTGAGCATGGAGTTTCGCATCAGATAATAGGTTCCTGGAAGGGCTCCGAAGGCAAGGGTAAGTCCTGGGAGCAGAGCATGCCTAAAAAGGCTTGGATTTTCTGTCCCAGGAAGGCTTGCATAGCCTCCGGGAGGCAGCAAACTCAGCTGGAAGCTGAAGATGAAAATACCGGCAAAACCCCAGCAGTAGGAAGGAACAGCCCTTACAAAAACTAGGAAATGAAGGAGAAGGGCATCCGTTTTCGAGCCGTTTTTCCAGCCCGAACAGGCTCCAAGGCCTATTCCCAAAATCAGGGAGATAAAAGTCGAGGGCAAAAGCAGTATAAGGGTCCAGTAGAGTTTTTCCCGGATAAGAGTAAAAACTGGAAGCCCATATTCAAAGGAATGTCCCCAGTTGCCTTTCAGGATACCTATAAGATAGAGGAGAAATTGCTCGGGTAAGGGCAGATCCAGGCCGACTTCATGTTTAAAGGCAGCTACTAGTTCCGGAGGGGCGTACCTTCCAACTTCTAGTAGCAAGTCAGTCATATAGTCTCCAGGAAGGCTGCGCAGGAGCAAAAATGAAAGAGTAAGACTGAGGAAGAAAGCTAGCAAGCCTGAAAATAGCCTTTTCAAGACATAGCTCTTTTTGTCTCCTGCACGCATTTTAAATCTCCTTTTCTCAAGCGTTTTTTAGGGCTTTTATTTTCAAAGCTTCTGCGGACTTAGGGGCTTGAGGTTTAATAATACTTTTTTATCCATGACTCCGGCCTGCAGAGGAAGGACGTCTTCCCAGCCCGTAAAGCGATCTGTGCGGTAGGCTACAAGCGTGCCTGTGCTGCAGACTGGAATGGTCGGGACGTCTTTGGCTAAAACCGCCTGCATTTGGTAGCCCAGTTCTTTTCTTTTTTCTCGGTCAGCGCTATTTTTCAGCTCTTCCATAAGCCGGTTATATTCAGGACTGTCGTAGTGATAGTAGTTGCTGCCCGCTGGACTTCGATAAAAATTATTCAGGTCTTCCACGTCATCGTGCAGGGTACCTGGCATGCCATCGATAAAAATAGGACTTTTTGCTATTTCTTGGTGGTAAAGATCTTTTTGGACGTTGCTGTATTCCAAATTTATGCCAAGTTTATCCTCCCAGTCAGCTTCCACGACTTTCAAGATTTTTTCATCAACATTGTTGAGATGAGCTTTTCCTCCAAGCGGGATATTTATAGTAATTTGCTCCCCATTTTTATACCAAACTTTTCCATTGGAATCCACGGAAAAGTTTTCGGATTTTTTAAACAAAGTCCTGGCTTTCTCAAGATCATAATCATATTTTCCATTGCAGGAAGTATTTACAAAATCGTGTGCAAGATCTGGAAGCAAAAATACAGTCTCTGTAGGTTTTGCATTTCCAAGCAGTTTTGCAACTTTTTCCCGGTCTACGGCATGGCTTAAAGCTTGCCGGAAAAGAGGATCACTTGCAGGAAATTGCTTGCAATTAAAGGCAATTTCATAGCCTTTGGAGGCTGGAATATTATAGACTTTTATATTATCCTCCTTTTTCAGCTCTTCTGCTTGGATTGAGGAAATTTCTGGCAGCACGTCGATTGTTCCTTTTTTAAGAGCAACAATCCGGCCTGAAGCATCCGAAATCAGGATTCGGGATACTTCTTTTACATAAGGGCCTTTTCCGTGGTAAGCCTCGTTTGCTTCTAGTAAAAAATACTGACTTTGTTCAGCGGCTTTATATTTGAAAGGCCCTGAGCCTATAAATGCAGGCTTTGTGTATTCGTTATAGCTTTTAGGATCAGCTACATTTTCCCAGATATGCTTTGGAAAAACGGCAACCCCTGGAGAATGCGAAAGCCTATCTGGAAAAGTCGGATCCGGATTTTTTAGGATAAAAACCGCAGTTTTTTCTTCAGGGCATTCAACTCTTTCAACGGAGTCAAGCACAAAAGCAAGTTTGAGATTTTTATCTTTTAAGTAGTCATGAGTGAATTTGACATCTTTGGAGCTCACAGGCGTTCCATCCTGCCATTTTGCTTCCTTTAGTCGGAAGGTCCAGACTTTTGCATCCTCTGAAGCCTCCCAGCTTTCCGCAAGCCAAGAGTCATAGCTTCCGGCTCGGTTTCGGGTTACAAGCCCTTCATAGATCAAAGAACCTGTTGGAACTCCCATTTTGTTCCAGATATTGTTTGTGATAAAATCCTTTTCGGATGCGACCGGAATTACTACCCTGCCATAAGGTATATGCCTGAAATTATGCGCTGCAAGGGATAATTCTTCTGCAGAGAGCTGAGGCTCTTCTTTTCCAAGATAAGTGCTTTCCATATAGGAGAGGATAGAAGCTGCAAGTTCTTCGCCTGAAACGGAGCCATCTTCGTTTAAATCGCCTGGAATTGTGTTTTCTCCTGCTTCAGCTGCAAGGCCGAAGCCTCCTAAAAAGAAAGTAAGCCCAAGGAAAATCCAAAAAAGCGGGACTAAAGATTTTAGGGATCCATTTTTAAGAAATGCATTTTTCAAGCTTTCTTTTTTTTGGAAAAAGTTATTCATAAGATTCCTCCTTTTCTTTCTTTTTTTCGGAAAAGGATTGCAAATCCGAGCGCTCCTCCTAAAAGGACAGGGCCTGCAAAAGGAAGTTTTCCGGATTTGTTTTCGGATTTATTTTCAGAAGCGCTTTTAGAAGCTGCTCCCTGCTTTTCGAAAGCAGTTTTCTTTTTATCCTCATGCTTTTCGGAAGCACTGGAAGCGCTTATAGAATCAAGCTCCGACTTTTCAGAAGCAGTTTTTTGGCCCAGACCTCCAGCTTTGGAGGCAAGAACAGACACTTTCAAATCGCCTTGTACTTCTCCTTTTTCCTCACTAAGTACGGCTTCCCATTTTCCGCTAAAAAATCCTGTTCCAGAAGCAGGAGCTTTTAGCTTGTAGCTGATTTTCTTATCCTCCAGAAGCGCAAAAATAAGCTTTTGACCTTCAAGCTTTACTTGCGTTTCGGGCAGCGAACTTCCAAGGTAAGAAAATCCTTCTGGAAGGGTTTCTATAATTCCTCCGGTTTCAAAGCCCAAAACCTGTAATTCCACCTCAAACTCCTGACTTGGAGCTACGGAGGAAAGAAGGGTTCGTTTGACACTGGGAGAAACTTCGGGCTCTGCAGCCTGAACCGTAAAAGTTAATAGTAATAGACACAGAGACAACAAGAAGAAAGGTTTCAAAGCCAACAATGGATCTGAGGATCCGTTTTTATTCATCTTAAACACCTGAAAAACCAAAGAAAAACTCTTTTTTTAAAATATTTTTGTTTTGGGTTAATACAAGTTTAATAAATCAATTTTCAAGCTAAGTTAATTAGCAAGCGATCGTTATGTTCAGATCAACATATCGTTATTTATAGTTAACCTTTGTATTTGCACAGAGAGCTTGTATGCATAAGTATTTAAAAATAAATTTGAAGAAAAATCCTCGAAAGCTAATTTTCAAATCTTAAAAAGGAGCTGAAATCCTTGTACAATCCGGAAAAAAATGCTTCTCGTTCTAAAGCTTTTAAGCACTTAAATAAAATAAATAATGAAAAAATTAACAGGGAATCCCCTGTTTCAAAAGAATCAAAGTTATTCATAATTACCGGCGAGCCTGGGCAGGGAAAAACCACCCTCCTTTCTCAAACGCTTAAGCTCCTTAGCGAATATAAGCTTCCGTATTCTGGAATTCTGGCTCCCGGAAAAATAAAAAAGGGTACAAGGTATGGTTTTTCCGTAAAAAACCTTCAATCCGGCGAGGCAATTGAACTTTGCAATAAGGAAAACAAAAGCTGGATCCAGCATGGTCCTTTTTATTTTAATCCGGAAGGAATAGCCTTTGGCAAAAAAGCGCTTGAAGCTTCCGAAAAAGGGACAACAGAGCTTGTTGTGCTTGACGAGATTGGCCTTTTTGAGCTGAAAGGAAAAGTCTGGGCCGAAGCTGCAGATAGCCTTTCAGCAATTCCTGGGCTTTCTATGCTCTGGGTGGTGCGAAAAAGCCTGCTTGAACCTGTGCACAAAAGATGGAATTTTAAGAAAAGCAGGGTGTTTGAGGTGGGAAAAGACAGCCCTAGTGAAATTGCTGAGGAAATATTTAGAAATCTGAAACTTTGATTATTCCAGAACTTTGATTTGAAACAGACTTTCGGTAATAAAGATAAGAAAGCCGGAAGAATATAGAATTGGGGTACAAACGGATTTTTTTAAAAACGGCGAGCCCAAACATCTAGAAGTCTGAGGAAAAGAGACGAAGCATGCCAGGATATATGAAAGGAAGAAAAGCCCTGATTCTTGAGCTGCTCAAAGCGAGATATCTTCAAAAAGGAGAAAAAAACTGGGAAGAGCTTTGTGAAAGGGTAGCCTTTGCCCTCGCCGAAACCGAGCCTGAATACCAGAAATTTAAAAAGCTTCTGGTAGGAAAGCTCTTTGTTCCAAGCACCCCTACCCTCATGAATGCGGGAACGGAGCTCGGACAACTTTCGGCCTGTTTTGTCGTGCCTGTGGGAGATAGTGTTGAAGAAATCTTTGAAGCCATAAAAATTGCGGCTCTGGTCCAGAAAACAGGGGGAGGCACCGGATTTAATTTTTCAAAAATCCGTCCTCAAGGCTCTCCAGTGAGGGCCACAAAAGGAGTTGCAAGTGGCCCTGTGGCCTTTATGGGTTTGTTCAATGCGGCTACGGACGTAATCAAACAGCTTGGGCAAAGAAGAGGGGCAAACATGGGTATTCTTGAGATTGAACATGCTGATATAATCCCTTTTATTAGAGCCAAGCGTAGGGAAGGAGAGTTTTCAAATTTTAATCTTTCAGTTCTGGTCTCGGACAGTTTCATGGAAGCTCTTAAAGCCGGCCGGCAAGAAGAGATCTGGAACCTCCAAACTGGGATAAAAGTAGGAGAACTTTTTTCTGAAATTGTGGAAGGGATCTGGAGAAACGGAGAACCTGGGGTTCTTTTCCGGGAGCGCATCAACAGAGATAATTTTACCCCTTTCCTTGGAGAAATCAGAGCCACAAATCCATGCGGAGAAGCTCCTCTTTTGGAAAACGAATCCTGTAATCTAGCAAGTCTTAACCTTTCTGCTTTTGTGAAAATGGGAGAAGATAGAGAAAAAAGAAGCAAAAAAGGAATTATAGGCGTGGATTTGAAAGCTTTAAAGGAAGCTACAAGAGCTGGAATTCGTTTTTTAGATAATGAAATTGATAAAAATCATTACCCAACTCCCGAAATTAAAAACGCTACTTTACGAACTCGAAAAGTGGGACTTGGGGTGATGGGGTTTCATGATTTGCTCCTTAAATTAGAAATTCCCTATGATTCCAAAGCAGCTTTGAAACTGGCTGAAATACTGATGGAAACCATAAATGAGGCAGCAATTCGAGAATCAAGGGAACTTGCACTTGAAAAAGGTCCTTTTCCTGAATACGAAGGCTCTACTTGGAAATATCCCATGCGAAACGCTGCCCTGACTGCAATCGCCCCAACAGGCACAATCAGTCTTCTTGCAGGGTGTTCTTCAGGAATTGAGCCGATTTTTAATTGGGTCTATAGACGGAGTATATTTGGAAAGGAGTTTTTGATTCTCCATCCCCTTTTTGAGACTCATTTCAGAAAAAAACTCTCTCATAAAGCTTATTTGCAACTTGTAAATCGGGTGTATGAAGAAGGGACTTTGCAGAATCTAAAAGTTCCGGCTTGCGTAAGCGAAGCTGAAAAAAAACTTTTCAAAAACGCTCTCGATATCGGCTGGAAAACTCATATCGATATGCAAGCAGCTTTTCAGCGCCACTGCCATGCAGGGATTTCAAAAACCATCAACATGCCTTCTGAGGCTACAAAGGATGAAATAAGGCAAGCTCTTTTTTATGCTTGGACACAGGGACTCAAAGGGCTTACGATTTACAGGACAGGTACAAGAAAGCAAGTCGTTTTGAATTTGAAGGGGCAAAAAAATTCGGAATATTTTTAAAAGGTTTTTGATCTTTCCAAATTAACGAAGAAAGAAATCGAGTGCGTAGCCCTCGATTAATATTAATAATAATATTAATAATAATAATAATAATAATATAAAAGAGATACGCTTTAGATAAAATTCCGAAATTCAACGAGCGCTAGCTATAAAAGAATTCAGAAGAAAATTGTTTTTTTAAAATGTTGAACGAATGAACAAAATTAATATATAAGTAAA
>JAQUFK010000088.1 GCA_028684695.1 Methanosarcinaceae archaeon
TTATGCCGCGAATAATAAGCATGTCGTCAGAGCGCCCTGTAATCCGGGAAATCCTTGGGTGAGTCCGGCCGCATTTGCAAGGCTCGGAGAATTTTCGGGTAAGGTCTCTTACCCTATATCGGATAAGGGGAAGAGCTTCTTTTGTAAGAGTTGTTATCACAAGTTCTCCTTGTTCTCCGTCAGGCACGGGTTTTCCGGTTTCAGGGTCTAGGATTTCCACAATATATTTATCAGCCCAAATATGAATCCCGCATTGTTCGCTGCAGTCTGTAAAAAGCGGCCCGCTAAGTTCCGAGGTTCCATAAATATCGTAGGCTTTTATCCCAGCCTCTTTTTCTATCCGGCTCTTGAGTTCTTGACTCCAGGGCTCGGCTCCGAAAATCCCAATTTTTATTTTGGTATCGGCTTTGAGGCTGATTCCTTCTTTTCGGGCAGCTTCAATCATGTATGAGAAATAGGAGGGAGTACAGGCAAGCACCGTGGTTCCAAGATCCCGCATAAGCTCGATCTGACGTTCGGTGTTTCCGGAACTTGTGGGAAGCACACTCGCCCCGACTTTTTCACTGGCATAATGGACCCCAAGCCCCCCTGTGAAAAGCCCGTAGCCATAACTGATCTGAAGCACATCATCTTTTCCGATCCCAACGGATGTAAAAGCCCTTGCAAGAGAATCGGCCCATTCTTCTAAATCATTTTTAGTATACCCTACAACCGTTGGTTTTCCCGTAGTCCCCGAAGAAGCGTGGAAACGAGCCAACTTTGAATTGGGAACACAAAACATTCCGGTAGGGTAAGTGTCCCTAAGATCCTGCTTAAAGGTAAAGGGTAATTTTGTGAGATCTGCAAGGGTTTTAATATCGTCGGGATGAACCCCGTGCTTGTCAAACCTTTGTTTATAAAAAGGAGAGTGCTCGTAGACGTAATGCACCAATTCTTTCAATTTTATTTCCTGTAGCTTTTTTAACTTTTCCACAGGCATTGTTTCAATTTCAGGATCCCAGTATTCTGGCATGTTTTCACGCTCTTTTTTCAGGCTATTTATTTTTTCAAACAATTATAAAAATATAGGCTAATATAAAATTATATACTAAATAATATATTTAACTATGCTCCCGATTTCAAGCTTCAGATATTTAATGAAAGCATAACCTTGAAGATTAAGCCCGATTATCCTATAAAAAAGAATGGTTATTTATCTCAAAAAAACCGAAATTCAGATTTATTACAAAAAAGAGCCAAAAATTAGATCGAAATCGAAAAAAATATCCAGCCAGCTTCCTTATAAAACTGTAATAAAATAATAATAATAATAATAATAATAATAATAATAATAATAATAATAATAATAATAATAATAATAATTAATTACTCTAAACTAATTACTCTTTTTCTTTAAAGCTCTTTAAAGCCGACTTTTTCGGGGGGTTTTGTGGATAAAATTTCCTTAAGGATTTCTTTTGTCTTTTTTCGGCATTTGCAAAGTACTTCGTCAAGCTCCCCCAAAACCTCAATGCCTGCTGCTCCTGAATGCCCTCCCCCTGTCCCTTTGTATTCGGCGCTTATATCTTCGAGGAGTTTTCCAAGATTGAGACCAGCATTTACAGCGTCCCTTTTGGCCCTAGCACTTATTCTTACACTCCCATCTTTTTCAGTCCCCACAAAAGAGACATCTGCTCCTATATTAATGAGCATGGAAGAGGCCGAACCTCCAAAGGAACTTACATGAGAAGTTACAATCAACATCTCTCCTACCCGTTCCATCCGGCTTCGGCTTGCGGCTTTTAGGATGGCAATACGCATAGAAATATCTTGAGGCGTGGCAGCCATGAGATCAAGCACTTCACCGTACTCAACCCCACTGTATTTTATTATGTTTGCAACCGTATGAAAAGTCTCTGCAGTTGCATGCTTGAAATGCCCGGTATCTGTTATAATTCCGGTGAGCATGCCGATTCCTACTCTTCGAGTTATAGGTGCGCCCATGGCCTTTAGAATATCGTACACAATTTCGACTGTGGAAGTTGTGTCTCTGTGTAGAAAAAAATCAGCATTGTCAGTTAGGGTAGTGGTTGTATGGTGGTCGATAACAGAATAATTCTGGAGTTTGATATCGTTTAACTGGGCTTGAGTCGAAGTGTCCACAACTACCGTAAGGCCATAGTCGGCAGGATCCGGTTTATCCACAACTTCAATTTCAAGCTTTTCAATAAGAATAGAGGCTACCCTGTTGCAGCCATCCACAAGACCCACAGTGCCTCCAAGAGCTTCGGAAAGGGCAAAGGCACTGCTAACAGCGTCAGGATCCGCATTCCGATGACATAAATATAAGATGTTTTGATAATCTAGGAGCCGGTTAAAAAACTCTGTTTCGTCAACTTCCATTGTCCACTCTGTCCATTACTTTCGTTTAGCATTCGATACGTTTTCACGGACCTAAAAAGATTAAGCTAAGCCCGTTCCAGACAAGAGGGTCAGTTAAGGCACATCTGGAAAGTACATCTTGGATAATAGTTAGTTTGGATTTACCCGGTAAAGTTTATTTCGGATTAATCCAGGGAAGGGGAGCTAAAATCAATTATTAAAAGATTATAGAGTTAATTAGCTAAGGATTATGAATATTAAATATATAGTTAATAAATTATTGGGTATTAGTTAGTTAAAATTTAATTGGGATGCTCTTGAAATACAAGAGGCTACAAACTCACTATATTTAAGTATACGGTTATAAAGGATATTATATAATTAATTTATGAAATAGTAAATCATTTGCAACTTGTTAGTTACAAGTTCTTAGAAGAGAGGCCTGAGCTACAGGCCTGATAGAATATACGTTTAATGTACGTTTATCCAGATGTCCTTTTATAGAATATAAATTAATTATTCCGCCTGGGGGGTTTCCCGCATACCCATAGCTTGCTGAATCTGCTCTTGGAGCTGCTTGAAGCGATTTGCAAGCCTTTCTTCCTGTCTTGCAATTGACTGAAGCCGGAGAGAGACGGTTTCCTGCCTGTCTTTCAGTTTGTCAAGAGCTTCATTCCTACTTGTTTTAATTACAAGATCTCCTACATTCCGGTAAACAACCGCATCCTCTGCTAGTTTTTCAAGCTCTTCAAGAGCCATCCCCGACTCTTTTTGCATAGCCTCAAGCTGAGATTTTTGCATGGCAATAGCCTGAATCTGCTGCTGAACCTGCTGCAATTGAGCAATCTGGTTCTGAACCTGGGGAGGTAATTCCGCTGACATTTGAGATTTCACCTGCCATCTAATTTACCTGATGGGATTTTAATGTTTCTATCTTTCTGAGCCTCTGTAGAAGGTTTTGCTCTTCCGTGAACTACCCCTGAGCTAAAGACTCAAGGGGTTTACGCTGCGTTATATAAATACGATTCTGTTTTAATTAGAAGAAAGGAAAAAATAAAGGGAAAATTATAATATTAGTATATTAGAAAAGCCTTGCTTTTTCCGGCTTACCCCACACAAAAGTTTAAACAATAGGGAGAACTTAATGGAGGATACTTAAGTCAGATAATAATAATAATAATAATAATAATAATCCAATTTAAGATAACAAGGAGTGAATTAAATATGGCAGAAGCTCAGGAATTAGATGTTATTCGGAAATCTCTTGAAAGGTTTTCCAATGCCCACGGAATTTCAGGCTCAGAATTTGAGGTTCGGAAACTCCTTGAAAAAGAACTTGAAGCTTACGTGGATCAGATCCGGACCGATACAATGGGAAATCTGATCGCAAGCAGAAAAGGCAAAGGCCCTTCAGTCATGCTGGCTGCCCATATGGATGAAATAGGGCTTATGGTCAAGTACATCGATGAAGATGGCTTTCTCCGTTTTGTTAAAATTGGAGGCTGGTTTGACCAAACTCTTCTGAACCAGCGCGTAATTATCCACGGTTCCAAAGGCCCACTTTTCGGGGTAATCGGCTCCAAACCTCCTCATGTCATGAAGGAGGAAGATAGGAAAAAACCGGTAAAGTATGAAGACATGTTTATCGATATAGGAGCAAAAGACCGCAAAGATGCCGAAGAATTGGGAATTGAAATCGGAAGTACTGTATCCCTTGACCGAGAATTTGCACCCCTTGCAAACGGCAAGGTTACCTCAAAGGCTTTTGACAACCGAGCAGGGCTTGTCATCCTTATCGAAGTCATGAAGAGGCTTTCCGAACTCAAAATTGATGCAAATGTCTATGCTGTTGGAACTGTTCAAGAAGAAGTGGGGCTTAAAGGCGCTAAAACATCGGCTTTTGGGCTTATCCCGGATCTGGCTCTTGCACTAGATACCACAATCCCTGGAGATCACCCAGGAATAACAAAGACCGATTCGCCCCTTGAAATTGGAAAAGGACCAGTTATTACAGTCGTAGACGCTTCCGGAAGAGGCCTTATCGCCCACCCGCAGATTCTAAGATGGCTCAAAGAAAGCGCTGCAGAAATCAAAGCTCCTTACCAACTCGGAGTGGGATCCGGAGGAACAACTGATGCGACAGCTATCCATCTTACAAGGGAAGGAATTCCAACCGGAACTGTAAGTATAGCCACTCGCTACATCCATTCCCCTGTGGAAGTGCTGGACCTGGCTGATCTTAAAGCTTGCATTGACCTGATTGTAAAAGCCGTTGAAAATATGGATCGCTACTTTTAAATGAAGAAAGTTTTAAGCGGGGGAGTTCCCCCTTTATTTTCTTGTGAACTCGCCCCGAATAAAGCCTCAGGGGTTTTTCCGCTGCGTTTTATAAAAAAAGCTCTGAAAGAACTTTGATATAGCATTGAGTCAATCTATTATTTGCTTTTATACTTACTTTTATTGTGTGGGGTAAAGGAGCTTTAGAAAAAAAGACTACATCGAATTGAAAGTAAGAGCGCCTATCTGTCTGTTCCTAGCAAAATGTGGGGGGAATGCGAGAATGGACCATAAAATAAGAGAGCGTGCAGCCAAATCTATCTTCTTCGCCCTTGCCGTATATTGCTTTTTACTTATACTCTTTCCCCTTGGCTGGCTGATCCTGCTTGGAGGAGTAATTCTACAGCCTGAAGGGGCAAGAAAGCTACTTGGAAACAGAGTCCAGGCTGCAAAAACTCTGAATAAAGAAAACAAATAAATTTATATTTAAGGGGCCCAGAATAGGCTGAGACGGCCTGTACCAGCCCATAAAAGCCATAAACTCAACTTACTGTAGAACGTTCCAAGGTATTGACCCTTAAAATTATTCCTGAGGCGCCGGAACGGCTTTGAGTCCTGAGGGCTGAGTGATAAACTCAACTTCGATTCCAAGCAGAGCTTTGAGTCTCGAACAGAGAGCCTCCATTCCTGGGTTTTCCGTAGCATAGTGGGTTGCATCAATCAGACAGAGCCCTGTTGCGGCTCGGAGCACATCGTGTTTTAATTCGGCTGAGATATAAGCGTCTGCCCCCTTTTCTTTTGCAAGAGCCAAATACTCAGCTTGAAACCCGCTGCCTCCAAAAACCATGACACGCTTAAGTTCGGCTTTTCCTCCTACATAAGTAACAGGAGTCTTTAAAACACGAGCCACGTGAGCTGCAAGTTCGGCCGGGGAACAGGGATCGATTTTTCCAAGCCTTCCCATTTCAAGAGTTTCAATTTCTCGAAGTCCTAGCCTTGCTGCAAGCACATCATTGATTCCTCCCTCGGCCCGATCATAGTTTGTGTGCATACTGTAAAGTGAAACCCGATTTTCAAGAGCAATTTGAAGGGCTCTGGCAAGAGGGGCTGAGATCTTGTTTATGGGGTGAAAAATCAGGGTGTGGTGAGTTATAAGAAGATCTGCTTTCATATCCGCAGCCTTTTTTATGGTAAAGGTATTTGCATCCAAGGCGACTGCGATTTTTTTGACCTTCCCCTCCAGCCCAAGGATAAGGCCGATCCGACCTTCATCAAAGGTTTCTGCAAGTTCCGGAGGCGCAATTTCTTCAAGGATTTTAACTACTTCAGTAAGTTCCATGTAAAAGAGCTTAAGCTTCCTCTATTTTAAACTCTTGCTTTCTTGCCCTGAATTTTAGCCTTTTCCAGAAGATCCGCATTCCCGAAAGTTTTTTCAAAATATATTCCCTGTTATTAGAAGCTCCAAAAGAGAAAAATACGCTTTAAGGAAACAAAAAAACATTTTAAGGAGACGAGATGGGATGAAAGCCAGAAAGGTTCTAGGACAGGGAAAAAACCCTAAAAAAGGGAGCAGGGAAGAAAAAGAGAATAGGGTAAAAGGAATTTCTTCAATTTTAGGAAAACTTTCGGGAAAAGAGCCACTTGAACTTGAAATCGAGCGGCTCAATTCTAGGATTCAGAAACTTAAACTCGAGCTTAAAACCGCACAAACCCAGCTTGAAAAGAAAGAAAAACTCGCTCGAGAGGCGGTTTCCGTAAAACAAGAAGCCGAATCCCGCCTGAACCAAGAACTTGTTCGGAGGCAAACTCTGACACACGAACTTGAAACCCTCAAGGCTAAAACCTCTCAAAAGTTTGGATTTCGAGCCCTTGAAACCTTAAGCCCCTCAGCCATGCAGGCCTATATTTTCAAATTAGCTTCTTTCAGGGCTCAAGTTCCTGCTTCCGATGAGCTGCTCACGGTTTATCTCAGCCCAAATAGCCCAATTTCAAAAATCCTTCCCGAAAAACTTCTGGAAAGACTTCCCAAAAACAGTCGCATCCTTTTGGAAAAATTTGATTCCGAAACCGGGCTCGTCTTTTTCCATGATATTCACTGTATGATTTCAGAAGTAATTGTTCCCCCTTTCCCAATTGATAGAAATGTCTGGCACATTGGAGAGAGTTTTGAGCCCGAACTCCTTGAAAAGAAATTGAAATCCGATTAGCAAATGCTTATTCTCCTTCTCCATGCTGGAGAATCATTTGTAGGATTTGCTCCAGACCTGCTGGCTTTTGAGAGCGAGGAGCTTATCCGGAGCAGTGTAAAAGAAAAGCATACCAAAGGCGGATTTTCCCAGCGTCGCTTCGAGCGGCTCCGAGAAGAGGACATTGCCCACCATTTAGAAAAGGTTCTGAAGGTCGTAAACAAAATTCTTGAGGAAAAGCTGGAAATTGATTGCGTAATTTTGGGAGGAGATACTCAGCTTATAAAAGAAATCGAAAAACGTCTGCCTTTTGAGCTGGAAATTCTTGAAAAATCCATGGATTTAAAACTTGAAAGACTTTGTGGGAAAGAGGTCTTAAGCACGGTTTTGAGCTGCCGCAGATATTTACTTTAAGAGCCAAGGGGAAAAACTCCCCTAAGCTAAAACCTTAGAAGAATTAGGTTGCATTGCCTAATTTTTGCGTCTTCTGAGGTTCTGAAAAGAAAAAACCTTGAATTAAGTTTTCAAAAAAGCTACAGGAATCCTTTACAGCAAGGTATTGCTTACCATTTTTAAAAAGAGTATCCTTATTTGCCCCTATTTCTATTTTGGAGCCTTCCCTCAAATAAAATGTGCAGCTGGCATTTGGAGTTCCACCATTAGCTTTTCCAAAGCGAAAAGCTAATACTTTTACAACAAGGACGGCTTTTTCAATATCTTTATCGTTTTTAAGAGTAAGGCTTTCCTTTCCCTGGGTAATTTGCACAGTTTCCACATCCTCTGTTTTCAATTCATGAACAAGAGGAAGCCCATGGGCAAAATAAAAAAAAGCCAATAAAATAAGGCTTGTGAGAAGAACAGGGATTAAAAACTTTGTAAATTTAGTGAGCATACTCGAGGAACCCCGTAAACTATAAAAAGTAGATTTGAATAGAAAAAATAAGTCTTTATACTGATAGAATTAAGCCGCCGGAGGGATTTGAACCCTCGACCTGCTGATTACGAATCAGCCGCTATACCACTAAGCCACGACGGCGCAAAAGAATTGAAAAAGGGTAGGCACTAAAATATCAAATAAGAATATAACTATTTCGCTTGTAAAGGGAAAAAAACCCTTATTTTGACCGGAAAGCCGGAAAAATCCGGCTTACTTTCTTTTTTTATGGAAATAGTTGAAATAATACCAGAGAAAAATAAGCGTTATCAGAATGGAAATGGCTACTGCGACATAGACTATGCTCGACATTTAAAACTCAACTCCTGCACCCAAATTAAATTATTCAAAAGAGCCTCAAAAAGGGCCCTTCCCCGGAAAGGCCCGAAATTTCCTAAAGGATAATAAGAGTTAGAAACTTTGAAGGTTTAAGCTTTTCTTTTTAGTCGGACTTAAAAAGCCGAACCTCGATGCAAATATTATACTGATGAGGGGCATAAGAACGAACAGTTCGTTTTTCCAGAACCTCAATTTTCCGGCCGGCTCTTAGAGCTGCAGCTCGGATAAGCTCAAGCGAACTTGCAAACAGATCGTTTTCCGGAGTCATGCCATAGTAGTGGAGGATCCCTCCGGATTTTGCAAGGAGAACGGCCGAATCCAAAAACTCATGGGCACTGTGAGGAAGATTCATTATAACATGATCTGCAAGCCCAGATC
>JAQUFK010000089.1 GCA_028684695.1 Methanosarcinaceae archaeon
GTAGAGCCCAAGCTTTTAGAGCACCTTAAAAAAGCTGCGGCTAATATCCGAGCTTTTCACGAGGCTCAGCTTCCTGAAAAAACCTGGTTTATGGAACTTTCCCCTGGAGTTGAATTGGGGCAGAGGGCAACGCCGCTTGAGAGTGTTGGAGCCTACGCACCTGGCGGGCGAGCGGCTTACCCTTCAACTGTACTCATGACCGTGATTCCGGCGAGAGTTGCAGGAGTCCGAGAGGTTATTGTCTGTACGCCTCCTCAAAAAGACGGGACTGTTCTGCCACTTACGCTTGCCGCAGCGAAAGTGGCCGGAGCTGACAGAGTCTTTAAGCTTGGAGGAGTTCAGGCAATCGGGGCCATGGCTTACGGGACGGAATCTGTTCCTAAGGTTCAGAAGATCGTAGGCCCCGGAAATGTTTTTGTAACGGCTGCCAAAATGCGGGTTAGGGAGCTTGCGGAAATTGATTTTCCGGCAGGGCCAAGCGAAGTTTTGATTATTGCAGACGAGTCGGCTAAACCCGAAATGGCTGCTGCGGATCTTATTGCCCAGGCCGAACACGATCCAAACGCGGTCTCGGTTCTTATAACTCCTTCTGAAGCGCTTGCAAAAGCGGTTAGAGATGAGGTCCTTTTGCAAGCTGAAACGACAAAAAGAAGAGAAATCGTAAAGCTTTCTCTTAAAAACGCTGCGGTGCTGACGCTTGAGTCCCTTCAAGCCTGTATTGACTTTAGCAACGAGTTCGGGCCGGAACACCTTGAGATTATGGTGAAAAATTCGGATTTTGTGCTTGAAAGAATTGAAAATGCAGGCTCAATTTTTGTTGGAAACTATGCGCCGGTTCCGGCAGGAGACTATGCGTCCGGTACAAATCACGTGCTACCAACTGCAGGGTATGCGAAACTCTATTCGGGCTTAAATATTACACACTTTTTGAAGTTTACTAGTATTCAGAAAATCAGCAAGGATGGCCTTGCAAGTCTGAAAGAAACTATAATCGCTTTGGCTGAGGAAGAAGGTTTACAGGCCCATGCCGAGGCTGTGAGGGTTCGGTTCAGGCCTGAACATTCTAAATAATGTTTCCGCCAGTCGATACTTATATTAAAGGTGGAATCGTAAGAAAATTTGTTATATTAATCAATATAAGGGGAGTAGTGGGGAATTGGTATGAAAATTAGAGTCGTTAGTTCACGGGAGGAAATTCCGACCTTAAATCCGAATGAAAAAGTAGTACATCTTGCTTTTCGGCCTTCTAACAGGGATGTTTTCATGCTTGCGGAAACCTGCCCTAAAATTGAAGCTATACAGCTTCCAAAATCTTACCGTCGTACAGTCTCAAAGTCCATAGAAATATTTCTGGACATGCAAAAAGTTGACCTTCTGGAAGGAGACGTCTGGGGGCACCGGAAGGATATAAACGAGTACTACAATATTTCGCAAAGTGTGCTAGAAAAGCTTCAGGAACTAAAAGCTGAACGCTTTTCAAACGAGATGATCGCTGAAAAGCTTTCAAGGGAGAGCAAACTCAATACGGACATGATTTATTATATTCTAAACAAAAAATATCGGCCCTGACCCAGAGTTCTTTTTATGTTTTAAAAAAAGCTCTGTAAAGGGGCAGGCTCTGGCTGCCTTTTTGAAATTATACCTTAGGGTTTCATAAAACCCTTGCGGATATCCAAATAGTTCGGGGCCTTCTTTCCTTTCTCTTCCAAAAAAACAGAATGCAGAATGAAAAGTCAAAAAACCTGTATTGAGTAGAGCGCAAATACTGCTTTTATTCTTCTTTTCGAAAGGAGTCCATAGAAAATTATTTAAAGAAAGCTGCTGTATAAATTTTATTGTTTTTCAAAAAAAGGCAAAAGACTGGGGGATTGGTATGAAAATAAGAGTCGTAAGTTCAAGAGATGAGATCATTTCTCTGAACCCAAACGAGAAGGTCGTTCATCTCGCATTTCGGCCTTCTAACAAAGATATATTTTTATTAGTGGAAACCTGTCCTAGACTTGAGGTAATTCAACTTCCTAAGTCCTATAAACGCACGATTTCCCGTTCAATCGAAATGTTTCTGGATATGCAGAAAGTGCAATTGATGGAAGGAGATGTGTGGGGACATCGAAAGGATATCAACGAATATTACACTGTCCCGGCGCAGGTAATTGAAAAAATCCGGGAACTGAAAGCAGAAGGCCTTCCTGCAGAGGAAGTCGCAGAAAAAATCTCTAGAGAAAGCAAGCTTAACCAGAAAATGGTTATGTATATTCTGAATAAAAAAGAAATTGAATAAGTTCATTCTGAGTTCCCAAGGGAATATTCCCTGAGCAAAAGCTCGGGGATTTTTCCGCAAAGGCTCACCTTATTTTTCATTCTGCCTTGAAGAGGATAAAACTCCTCTTGAGCTTGTTTTACCCAGTTTTTTATTCAGGCTATTTCATTTTGAAAATATTTATCATATGCACTCATATCAAAGTGCCCGTGTCCGCTTAGATTAAAAAGGAGGACTTTTTCTTCCCCTTCGGCCTTGCACTTTAAAGCTTCCTCAATTGCACAGCGGATTGCATGGGAAGATTCAGGCGCTGGCACGATTCCTTCTGTTCTTGCAAAGCGCACTGCAGCTTCAAAAACCTCTTTTTGCCCATATGCTTTCGCTTCTATTAACCCTTCAGCATGAAGCTTGCTGATGATTGGAGAGTCTCCATGATAGCGCAAGCCTCCGGCGTGAATTGAAGGCGGGACATGAGTGTGCCCCAGGGTATACATCTTAAGCATGGGCGTTATTTCGGCCGTATCTCCGTAATCATACCTATACTCGCCTTTTGTGAGGGTCGGACAAGACGAAGGTTCAACCGCAATAATTCTGGGCTCCTGCTTGCCTTTGAGTTTATCCCGGACGTATTCAAGCCCAATGCCCCCAAGATTGCTCCCCCCTCCACAGCAGCCAATAACAATATCCGGGTAGCGTTCTTCTTGTTCCAGCTGCTTTTTACTCTCTGAGCCAATAACAGTTTGGTGGAGCACAACGTGGTTTAAGACGCTCCCAAGAGCGTATTTTGTATTCTCATGGCTGATTGCATCTTCTACAGCCTCGCTTATTGCAATTCCGAGGGTGCCTGGAGTATCAGGCTCTTTTTTTAGAATTTGGCGTCCGAATTCCGTCTCCGAACTTGGAGAAGGCACAACTTTTGCTCCCCAGATGTTCATCAGAGATTTTCGATAAGGTTTTTGGTAAAAACTTGAACGGACCATGTAAACTTTGCATTCAATCTCAAAAGAGTTACAGGCAAGAGCCAGGGCACTTCCCCACTGGCCAGCTCCGGTCTCGCTAGTAATCCGCTCGGTTCCTTCTTTCATATTGTAGTAAGCCTGAGCAATTGAAGTATTGGATTTGTGGCTCCCCGAAGGGCTTACTCCTTCATATTTATAATAAATCTTTGCGGGAGTTTTGAGAGTTTTTTCCAGCATATGGGCTCTGTAAAGAGGGCTTGGCCTCCAGAGTTTGTAAACCTCAAGTACCTCTTTGGGAATGTTTATATAACGCTTAGAGCTCAGCTCTTGCCTGAGAAGTTCTTTTGCAAAAATCGGCTCAAGCTCCTCGGGCTTCAAAGGTTCTTTTGTCCGCGGATTTAGCGGGGGTTCAAGGGGAGTAGGCAGATCCGGCAGTATGTTATACCATTTTTTGGGCATTTCGTTTTCATCAAGGATGATTTTTGTCTTTTCCATTCTAAAGATCCCCTAATTTATGAATAAATCTAATTGAATCATAGTGTGCCTTAATGTATATAAATGTAAGTTGTCCCCCAGAAATTGACGTCCGCTGTTATAGGAGCTTTAGAGGTTTTGTCAGAATCCCCATCCTTCTAAAATAGATAAGTTTTGGAATTTACCCAGAGGATATTATATATTCCAAAAGCTTGGAAGCTTTCCCGTAGGCTTCTGTTTCCAGGTTTTTCTCGGAGTCAAATATAGAAAAACCCTGAATTTACCCATCCAACCTCCTTTCCTTTTTTGCCCTCGCTAAAGCTTCCTGGAGGCTTTTAAAGACTTCATATCGCCTTTTTTGCTCTAAGATTGCCCCTAACGGATTTACGGGAGCTTCTCCTTGCCCTATAGGCTGACTATACCTGATTGCCTCTTCCACAAAACGTTTTGCCTCCCTTGCGGCTTTTACAAGTGTTAAACCCTGAGCTAAACCCGCTGTCAAGGCCGAGGAATAGGTACAACCCGTGCCATGGGTTCCGCCTTTTATAAACTTCCCGGAAATTAGGGTAAATCTATCTTCTGCAGCTTCATAAACAAGATCCGAAGCATCCAAATGCCCCCCCGTAACAATTACGGCTTCGGCTCCGAGCTCCCCTATTTTTCGGGCAGCTTTTTTTGCATCTTCTCGGTTTTTTACGGGTAGATCAGAAAGAGCTGCAGCTTCGGAGGCATTGGGGGTTATGACTTTACAGAGGGGGAGCAATTCTTCCTTTAGCGCCCAAAAAGCCTCTTTTCGCAAAAGTTCCCCTCCAGCCGAGGCTGCCATAACCGGATCTATCACAAGAAAAAGCCCAAATTTTTTGGTCTGCTCAGCTACTGCCTTTACGATTTCAGGCCCTGCCAACATCCCGGTTTTAGCCCATTTTAATTTCATATCCGTACAAACCGCCTCAATCTGACTGGTGACAGCTATCGGAGGCAAATCAAAACTGGCTTTTACTCCAGTGCTGTTTTGAGCCGTTACGGAAGTTATAGCGCAGCTTCCGTGGGTTCCAAAAGCTGCAAAGGTTTTAAGGTCAGCCTCAATTCCCGCGCCTCCTCCTGAATCCGAGCCCGCAATTGTCAATACAATGGTTTTTTCATTCATAATTCTCATAAAAGCCTGTTCTTCGATAGCTTTATATATTGTTTTCACAACTTTCTTGCGTAGAACATATATTGTGTTTACTAGCATTATGCACAAGAGATGTACTACATAACTTGCATAATGCACAAAGAACATTCTACATTAGAGATCTTATTCAACAAATATGTCATCTCTATCAATCAATTTAAATCAGGATTAACTATTTATATTGAGATGGAGAATGACTTGATTTATAATATTTTAAGGGGATTTTTAGGATGGCAAATCGACCTCTGGACATACTGAACAACGCACTGGATACACCCGTAATCGTCAGGTTGAAAGGCGCACGCGAATTTAGAGGCGAACTGAAAGGGTACGATATTCACATGAACCTCGTGCTTGACAATGCTGAAGAATTAAGAGACGGAGAAATCGTCAGCAAGTTCGGAAGTGTTGTCATACGCGGCGACAATGTGGTATATGTATCCCCGTAAGCTATATCAAGCCCTTCGCGTATTACTGTAAATCTCGGCGGTCTGAGAGATCCTAAGAGGATCTATCAGGTCTTTTCAGGCTAATAAAGCTGCTTTTATTCAGGCAGCTTTTCAGATTAGTTAAGGATACTTTAACCATTTTAATTTTTTATAAGCAGGAGATTTGAAAATGACTAAAGGTACATCATCAATGGGAAAAAGGCAGAAGCGCACACATGTTAAATGCAGAAGATGCGGCAGCGTTTCTTATAACGTACACACAAAACAGTGCACCTCATGTGGATTTGGAAAAACCTCTCATATGAGAGCTTACAAGTGGCAGGCAAAGTGCAAGTACTAATTGCAATTGAAAATCCTCAATTGCAATTTTATCATTTTATATAAATTAAAAACGGGATTAACTCTCATTTTTGCACTCTTTTTACCACTCCGGAGGTCTATATTGAAAGAGGAATGCGGGGTTGCAGGCCTTGTTATCCCGGAATGCAAACCTCAGTCCAGTACTGTCGCTTTCAAACTTTATTATGCCCTTTATGCGCTTCAGCATCGGGGCCAGGAATCGACAGGAATAGTAGTGTATGATGGCAGGTCTCCTTTTTCTATTAAGGGCATGGGACTCGTAGCAGAAGTCTATTCAAAAGAGTCTCTAAGCCACTTGATGGGAAACGTTGGGATCGGCCATGTACGCTATTCTACTACGGGTTCTTCCAGGATCGAGAACTGCCAACCTTTTATCCTGAATTTTAAAGGTGGAGTTGTGGCTCTTGCCCATAACGGAAACCTTGTAAACGCCAGAGAACTGAGAGCCGAACTTGAATCCGAAGGTCGGATTTTCGTCAGCGATTCAGATACCGAAGTCATTGCTCATTTGCTCGTAAAAGAGCTTATAAAGCACGAACCAGTAGAATCGGTCCGCAACGTTATGAAAAGACTTGTAGGCTCTTATTCTCTGGTAATCCAGATTGATGACGTTTTAATCGCAGTTCGAGACCCCTTGGGCTTTAAACCCCTCTGTTATGGAGAAGTAGACGGAGGATACGCCGTAGTTTCGGAAAGCGTTGCAATTGATACCCTGAATGGAAAACTTATCCGGGATGTTAGGCCAGGAGAAGTGCTGGTTTTCAAAGGAAAGGAGCTTGAAAGCTATCAGGTGACAAACGAGCCGCGGCCGGCTCACTGTGTTTTTGAGTTCATTTATTTTGCGAGGCCTGATTCTATAATAGACGGAAAACTCGTCTATAAGGTAAGGGAAAAAATTGGTAGGGAACTTGCACGAGAACATCCCATTGATGCGGACATAGTTTCTCCTGTCCCGGATTCAGGGATTACTTCGGCCATAGGCTATGCCCGAGAATCCGGAACTGAATACCTTGAAGGCTTGATGAAAAACCGTTATATTGGGCGTACTTTTATCCTTCCAGGGCAGGGAATGCGAGAAACTGCAGTCAGGCTCAAGATGAATACGATCCGGGAAAATCTGATCGGAAAACGTGTGGTTCTTGTAGATGACAGCGTTGTTCGGGGCACAACTTCAAGAAGGATCATTGATATGGTCAGAAAAGCCGGAGCCTCGGAAGTGCATGCAAGAATCGGAAGTCCTGCAATTATTGCTCCTTGTTATCTTGGAATTGACATGGCCACAAGGAAAGAGCTAATCGCTGCCGGAAGAACCATAAATGAGATCGAAAGTCTGATTAATGCCGATTCTCTTGGGTATCTGAGCATAGAAGGGCTTATGAAAGCTCTGGGTTGCGACAGAAACGATATGTGTGTGGGCTGTTTGACTGGGGAGTATCCGGTGGAGATACCCGGGGAAAAGTGCCTAAAAAGACAATCAAAACTAAAAGATTTTGAATAATTTGAAAGGAGAAAGAGGCTGGAGAAAAAAAGGTTTTTTCCTGGGACCGAAAAGTATCTTTTACTGCGCCCCAAGCAGGGTAAGGTTTACAATTCTCTCCCTTGGTCCATCCAGCTCCACAAAAAAAATACTCTGCCAGGTTCCAAGTTCTATTTTTCCCTCTCTTATGGGCAGGGCTTTGCTTGAGCCTAAAAGCATGGCTTTTATGTGAGAATCAGCATTATTATCAATTCGGTCGTGCAGATAGCCAGCCCCTGGAGGAACAAGTTTTTCCAAAAAGGTCAAAAGATCCTTGCAAAGCCCCTTTTCGTTTTCGTTGACGCTTATACTCGCCGTGGTATGAGGGGTGCTAAGAATACAAACCCCGTTTTCGATGCCGCTTTTCCTGACCGCTGCCTCCACATCGGCCGTAATGTCGATTAATTCGAGGCGTTTTGAGCTTTTTAGTTTCAGAATTTAGCCTCCGGTTTATAGTTCATATTTTTTTAACATGTTTTGAGGGCTCTTTGGAAGTCCACTATAAAGAAAAGGAAAGCTCAAAATTTATGTTTTTCTGAATTCATCTGTTAAAAAGAAAAAGAATGGGCATACCGAATTCAGGCCCCACATTCACGAGGCTTGCGGCTTGCTCCGCTTTTTATAAGTCTGCTAAGGAAGAGTTTTGCCCAAACAAAAGCAACCAGAGCTCCAAGTCCGTTTCCTGCAACAAGCCCCCACCAGACTCCAACGACTCCCATATTAAAGCCAAAAGCCAAAAGCCCTGCAAAAAAGGGGGTCATGACAATGGTTCGGACAATTGTTGCAGCAAGGGCATTTATGCCTTTTCCTACTCCTTGGAAAAGGGAGGAGGAGAGCATGCCAAAAGAAACGGTCGGGTAAAAGAGGCAGATAATTTTTAGAAATACTGTCAGGTCTTTTGTTATATGGGTTGCGCCTTCGGCTTGGGTAAAGACCAGTGCAATCCAAGGAGCTAGAACAAAGGTTAGAAGCGCGATTAGTGTTTCAATTAGAAGTCCAACTTTTATTGCATAGGAATGAGCAGTCCTTGCTTTTTCAAACTCTCGGGCTCCAAAGGCCGCTCCTGCAACCGAGACTACGGCCATTGAAATTCCTACAAGTGGTGCAATTGCAATCGTTGCAATTCTCCAGCCTGTAGAATAAACCGC
>JAQUFK010000090.1 GCA_028684695.1 Methanosarcinaceae archaeon
TTTTTAATTTGCTTCATCGAAGCCCGGTAGTGTAGCGGTCAATCATGTGGGACTCTGGATCCTGCAACCTCGGTTCGAATCCGTGCCGGGCTACTAAACTATTTTGTTTATACACTCAACCTTTTGAATTTGCTTCATCGAAGCCCGGTAGTGTAGCGGTCAATCATGTGGGACTCTGGATCCTGCAACCTCGGTTCGAATCCGTGCCGGGCTACTAAACTATTTTGTTTTATAATTTCTTCAATTCCGGTATTTTTTAAAAGCTCTTGAGGAAGGGCTTTTTTGCGGAGTAGAAAGTTACTTAAAGGAAAACCCAAGCCTAAAAAGCGTGGTTAAAGTTCTTTCTGAAGCTTGGCAGTCTCCTCGCTAAGCCCGCACCAGATAACTTTATATCCAAGAAAATCAAGCACAGGATAATAAAGTTCGGAATCCAGTTTAAATTTTTCAAAAACTTTGAGAGCTTCCGCATAGGATCTAAGCTTTTTAAGTTGGCTGTCAAGCTTTTCAAGCAGACTTTGCTGTAACGCAAAATCTTCAAGCAGCACATATCCATTTAAGCTGGGATATTCTGCCGAGTTATATTCCAAACTTCTTTTTGAAAATTCTTCTCTTAAGGCCTCGATCCAGACTCCCTTCCTTTCCGCAAGCTCCTCAAGCCGAACAAGCTCTCCTGAAAATTCAAGCTTTGCCCCTTGAAGTTTTTTCAGATCTTTCTGAAGCTTCTTTTTTTCGGTTTTCCGGAGAAATTGCATAATTTCTCTTGCAGGCAGTTTTTTTTCGTAAAAAAGCACCTGCCTGCCTGGAAAAGCTTTTTCGGAGCAGCTCAACTTTTTGTTTACCAGCAGGAGTACATTTTCCTGTACCTGCTTTAATTTTCCAATTTTTTTCTCAAGATATTCCGGAGTCCAGAAGCCTACAATTTCCACATAAACAAGAACTCCATCTCGTTCAAGAGAAAAGTCCGGCACAAATGCGTAAGGGCCAGCTTTTAAAATTGTAGGTTCTCGGCGGGTTTTCCAACGGCCAAAGCCAAGCGCTGCAAACTCTTTTTCTACTTCACTGTCATAAATTTCCTTTCCGGAAAAATTATATTCAGTTTTCTCCTTTCTCTCACTTTCTTTAATTTTTCCGGGACTTTCAAGAGCCTTGATCCCATAGCTTTCCTTTGTTTCCTTTGCTTTTCCTCGGCTTTCTAAGACTTTGGATCCAGATAGAGGCCTAAAAACCTCGGCCCTATCCTCAAGTGTAAACTCAAGAATTCGTTTTCCTCGATATCCTTTATATAGAATTCCAGCTCTAAGGCTCCAGCGTTCACAATTTAAAAGAACTGGAAAGACTTTTGCAAGAGCAGTCCCATAACGGTCAGACATTCTGAATAAAGATGCCGGGCCTTCAAGGTGCAATTTTACTGTTTCTTCATTTCCGGAATTTTCCAGAGTATACATAAGTTTGGTTCTGACTATTGTCCGAAGCAGCTGCTGGTAATTACCCTTTACCTGAAGATCCATATCCACGGCTCGAAAAAGCAGTGTCTGAGTCAAAGAAATATTATATTGGCCCAGAAGTTCGGTTGGGAGCAGCGTTTGAAATTCGGTTAAGATCTGCTTTTCTTCAAGGTCGGCCCAGAGCGCTTTTTCAAGTTCAGGAACTGAGATCGAAAAGCTTTTTGCAGCTTTATTCAGCGCTGCTTTCCTTTCGGCAAAAGTTAGAGCTAGTCCTCCGCAAGCTTCAAAAAGAGCTTCTCTTGCCAAAGAAGGCTCCACAGCCGAGACGGTTTTGATTTCGGCTCTCCGCGTAAGCAGTTGCGAAAGTCCCCGAATAAACCGAAAGTTCATTCCCTCAAAACCTTCTAGCTCTTCAGTAAGTTCCCCATAAGGTCTTCCTACATGCCGCTTAAAGCTCTCGATCAAAAGTTCGGCCAGCTCAAGCGTTTCAGGCTCTAATTTTGCATAGACTGGGTGGATTTTTCCCTTTGAAATCCGGCTTAGCAGTAGATCCGAACTGAGCATTTTTTATTTGTCTCCTTTTGGTTTTGCAAGAGCTTTTTTTCTCCGGCGAGCAGTTCCGATCTCAGAGGTTTCAGCTGCGATTAATTCGTAAAGCACGGCTTTTTTTCCTGTTTTTTTCCGGAGAAGTCTTCCCAAGCGCTGAACATAAGCTCGCTTGCTTCCTGTTCCACTTACGATTATTCCAACTCCAGCTTCCGGAACATCTATTCCCTCATCCAAGATTTTTGAAGTTACAACTGCTCTGTAGGTTCCGCTTTTGAATTTATTAAGAATAGATGTACGCTCTTTTGTAGGCGTTTTATAGGTAAGGGCCGGGATCAGGAATTTTTGGGAAATCCTGTGAACAAGCCGATTGTGTTCGGTAAAAATAAAGATGCGCTCCTCTTTATGTTTTTGCAATATTTCGGCCAGTTTTTCAAGTTTGGCTTCGCTGCTAAAAGCCAGATCTCTTGCTTTATTTTTTGCCAGAAGAGCTCTTCGGGCGGCAGGATCCCGGCCGCTTTTTAGAACAAGTTTTTGAAAATCCTGTGGGCTTTGCATTCTAAGGCGAGTTTTTTTTAGATAATTTAGAAAAATTGAGTTTTGTTCATCGTAAAGTTCTCGCTCGCTTTCTGGAAGTGCAACCAAAATTCTTTTTATTTTATAAGGAGCCAGGTGCTTTCCTGCAAGTTCGGGCGCTGTCTTTTCATAGACTTTTCCCCCAAGAAGCCGGGAAAGTTCCAGATGTAATCCATCTTCCCTTTCGTAAGTTGCAGTAAGGCCCAATCTCCAAGGAGCTGCGGAAAACTCGGCAATACTTTTATAGCCTGAAGCTGGGAGGTGATGAACTTCATCAAAAATAAGAAGCCCGAAAAGATTTCCGAGGCTTTCGGCATGAAGATAAGCTGAATCATAGGTAGAAACCGTAATCGAAAGCAGCTTTTTTACTCCGCCTCCAAGTTTTCCGATCTCGATTTCAAAAGCTTGTGAAAGCTGATTTTTCCACTGCTCAAGCAGATCAAGAGTTGGAACCAGAACAAGAGTCGGAGTGTTGCAATCAGCAATGGCTTGGATTCCAACAAGGGTTTTTCCACTTCCTGTAGGAAGGACTACAGCTCCTCGTTTTTCGTTAGCTTTCCAGGCAGCAAGAGCTTCTTGCTGATAATTCCGGAGCTTTTTTTGAGCTCTGGAAGTTAAAAAAGCCCTTTTCAGGTCCGGACAGGGAAGGAGCTCAAGAACAGAATCTTCAAACTCAATTCCAGAGTTTTTGAGATAATTTATAATCTCTGGATAATACATTCCTTGAGCCCGAAAAGCCTTGCTCCGCTCATCCCAAAGAGTATGAGGAACTCGCAAATTTCCAAGAACCAAAAGAGTGCCCTGCCTGAAAGTAAGTTTAATCATTGTCCAGTAAGATTTCGGACCTTGTATATAAATCACCCTAGATGGAGGCTCCAAACATTGGAAAGTTTAAAAAATATCAGAAAAGTAAATCTAAAGCCGAAGCCTATAGAGAAGTATTAAAAGCAAAATGAGTGAAAAGAGAGTTTTTATATGCAATCAAAGCCTGATGCGAAAGCTAATTTTTCCGAAAAAAGCACGCCGAAGCCTCTTTCCCTTGAGACTTTGTATCATAAATACGGAATCGAAAGAAGCCACGCTGAGAATGTGGCTCAAAATGCACTAAAACTATTTGACCTGCTGGCCCCTTTACATGGCCTAAGTAAAAAACATAGAAAGCTGATGGAAATTGCAGCTCTTGTCCATGACATAGGGATTTCAACAGCTCTTGAAACACACCATCAGGCAGGGCAAGCGATTCTTTATAGGAATCCTCCCGCTGAAATTTCAGAAAAGCTGCAGCCAGTTGTGGCTTGGACAACGTTTTTACACCGAAAGAAAGCTGGAAAAAAGAAAGTAGAAAAACTCCAAAAAACAGCTTTTTCAGAGCTTTCCTCTGAGGTGCAGGCGCTGACTTTAAAACTTGCTGCGCTCCTCAGGCTTGCCGATGCCCTAGACTATAGTCGAATGGGAAGCCAAATCGGAAACGTAGCCTTTAAGGAAGGAGCTGTTAAGCTTGAAATCAAGGGCCCAGGGGCGTACATCGATTCGGAAAGAATGTATAAGAAAGGAGATCTTTGGGCTTTGCTCTTTAAAACAAAACTTGAATTTTCTCCGGTAACCACTTAAACTTTTTACTCTGATCTCCTTTCAGACTCGTCCCAATGGCAAAATATAAAGGGGAGCATCGTTTATAGGAAGTTTCAATATTTTTTGGACTTCTTCGTCTTCAAAAGCTCCGATTGGACAGGTTCCAAACCCTAAATCTGCAGCCAGGAGACAAACGTTTTGAGCTGCATGTCCGGCTTCCATGTGGGTATAGCGAATTCCCCTTTTTAGGTATTTGCTTGTGATCCGCGGATAGATAGCCGAGATCAAAAGATTTGCAGGGGCATTTAGAATCTGGGGCTGGAAAAGCGCAGCTTTGGATAGATCAGCCCGAAAATCCCCTTTAAGTTCCTGAAGCAAAGCTGCATCGTTTGGGAGATATCTATAAACTCCAGACTCAAGGCCCTGGACTTTGCCTGCGATAAGCCGGATTTCCAGCGGATAAAAAGCCCCCGCAGAAGGCGCAGTTCTGAAGCCTTCAGCCGAACTTATTCCTTGAGCCGCCCACAAAAAACGAGCAGCATCCCTCTCTGTAAACTCTTTTTCCGAATAAGAACGCACTGACCTTCGCTTTGCAAGCACTTTTTCAATTGGGCTTCTTGCAAAAGTTTGCTGTAGAGGTAATTTAAGTTTCATCGGTAGGTCCGAAAGACCCTGATTTCCCATATTTTAGTCCCCCTTTTAGATGTATAGTTATAATTTGCTTTACTAAATAAATTTCTAAAGCAAAAAAGAAAGAGCTAAAAATCAATTTTGAAGCTCAGATCTCTCCGATTTCAGAGCAAATTCTTGAAAGACCCTGTAATGTGGAATAGCCTTTTTGAGTTATAATATAGTCTCCGCGTTCGCTTCTTTGTAGCACCATTCCGGTTTCAAGCAGTTTTTGTAAATGGAAAAGCAGATTTCCTCCTCGAAGCCCGGTAAGTTTTGAAAGCTCAGAAAAGCTTTTGCTTGCCCCTGAAAGAGCTTTAAGCATCAAAAGTCTCTGCTTATTGGCAATTGGCTCACAGATTTCTAGAACCATTTTTTCAGGTTGGATTTTACTGATGTCTGCTTCCCGGGTTCCCCTTTCCCAGGGTTCATAAATCGGAAGAGCTCGAATTAATTTAATCTGCTTTTCAAGCATTGTAGAAGCTTCTGAGAAACACTTGTTACAATTTTCGGATTTAGCCTCTTTATTTAGTTCATGCAATTTTTTTCGATATATTTGTAAGGTTTTTTCGTCCACTTTTCCCCGCCCAAGAAGTCCTGTAGTTTCCTGGAAAAAATCCAGAAAAGCAGCTTCGCAAAGTTCTTTCATCTCACAGTGAGAGGTCATGCCAGTATGCATTTTTTCCTTTGCGTCTTCACAGAGATAGTCAAGCATGGGTTTCATGAAATTTTTTTTCATTTCCACAAGCATAAGATCAATATATTGTTGATTGGCACGCTGTAAAAAACGGGAAAACTCGGATCTTAAGGAAGAAACTTCTTCTTTTATAGAACTCAGTTCTTCCTGAATATAAGGGGTTTTTTGAATATCTGCTCTCGCAGAAGGCATTTTTTTGCTCCTTGTTTCTTGAAAATTTTGCAGTTTTTTGGAATATGTATAGAATAATGACGCTTATGTATATAAATATATACAAAATCCAAATAAAATAACAGAAGCAAAATCAAAAAATCAAAAGCTTTGAAATAAGGCCCTCCAAAAAAATCTATTTAAGCCATTATTTCAAGAGCTCGCTTTGCAGCCTCAGCCGCATTTTCCGCAGTTGCATCTGCTCCAATTTCTTTTATCCAACTCTCCGAAACTGGCGCCCCCCCAAACATTACTTTTACCGAATCTCGAAGCCCTTCTTCTTTAATTCTTTCCATAAGGTCTTTTTGTCCCAACATGGAAGTCGTCATAAGGGCAGAACCTACAAGAAGAATTTTTTCTCCTTTATGCTTTTCGGCCTCTTCTACGACTTTTTCGTTAAGGACATCCACTCCAAGATCCAGAATCTCAAACCCGTTTGCCCCAAGCATGGTTGTAACAAGGCGGTGTCCTATATCGTGAATATCCCCTTCAGCAACAAAAGTAATTGCAAGCCCTTTCTTTTCTCCGGCTTTCGCTTTCTGAAGTTCCGGAGTCAGAATTTCCATTGCAGCATTCATTGTTTTTGCAGACATCATAATCTGGGGCAAAAAGATCTCCGCAGCTTCAAATTTTTCCCCTACGACCTTCATTCCTACTGAAAGCCCTTTTGTGATAATATCGATTGCAAAAAGCCCTTCCTCAAGAGCTTTTTTTGTAAGCGTTACGCAGCTTTCAACATCCTGGTTTATGATTGAATCCCTTAGTTTGTCAAACATTTCCTGGTCAGTCATTTTAAACCTCGCTTTGGCTCAGATATCCCTAAAATCCATCTTCCATCTTCCATCTTCCATCTTCCAGGCTTAATTGGCAAGAGCTTATTTCTATAGAAGTGTATTAATAATTATTGTTCTAAAAAAATAGAAAGGATTGCTTATTAGAGAAACTTAGTTCTTTTTTTTGGAACCAAGCTCTGGATTTGAGAGGTATTCTTCATTAAACATTTTTACAGTGAGTATGAAATACGAAAGCAAAAGGGGTCCTATAACAATTCCTATAAGTCCAAAGAGGGAAACTCCTATAATTATTCCAAGTAAGGACTCAAAAGGATGCATTGCTCCAACTTTTTTTTGGATAATTGGCCTGAGGAAGTTATCGATTGTGCTGATTATAAGCCCTGATACAAAAACCCCTATCCCTGCTAGATAATCCTGCTGGAGCAGCTGTATAAGCCCTGCTGGAATCCAGATAAAAGAAGCTCCTACAACCGGTAAAAAGGAGAGAATTGCAGCAATGGAACCCCATAAAAAAGCTCCTTCGATGTTGAAAATAAGAAAGGTCAGAGCCAGAATACTCCCCTGAACAAAAGCAATAGCTCCACTTGCGATCAGGGTTGTGCGAACCACATTTTTAAATTCGGTCAGGAGAATTTGGGTATTTTCCTCATTGAAAGGAATTGCAGCCGAGATTTTTTTCATAAAACCCGAATCTTCTCCGACAAAGAGGTAGTAAAGTAAAAAATACATAATGGTAAGACTTACAAATTGTTTGCCCAGACCCTGAATCGAGCCTAGAAGAAATCGGCTTATGAAGTTGAGGGCTTCGGATATAAATTCAATAAGTTTGGCTTCAAACCGGGCTTCAAGAAGCAGCTGATTTCCTCCAAAGCGGGCAAAGAGATGAGAAATAAAAAGCTCAAACTCATTTAGGAGCCAATTTAAAGACTCTTTATCCCCAAGCAGAACCTGGGCTTCTCCTAAAATGGTAGAGAGGAGAAAATAAAGAGGAATAAGAACGCTTACAATTGATAAAATAATTACAGAGAAGGCTGCAAACCTCTTTCCAAGCCTGCGCTTTTTTTCTCCTTTAAGAAACCTATAAAGCGGGCGGAATATTACAAAAAGGATGAAGGCTCCGAAAAAGGCGTTTATATAAGGAAACAGAGAAAAGAAAAGCAGAGCTGCCAGAATGACTATAAGCAGCAAAGCCAGCATCATTTTGACAGAGCGTTTCATTGGATCTTTTATTAGGAGCTTACTTTATTTGGAGTTTATTGTTAGGGAATGAAGCTTTTTAGACTTTTAATTCCTTAAGTTGTAAAATTGTGTCTTTTCAAGCCAAAATAATTCTTTTTTTAAGGAGGCTTTACTTGGGGTGTCATGTACAGATTCGAACTTGAATCCCCGGAAGTAAGAGCAAAAGGGTAATTATGCGGCTTAAACATAATATCTTTTTTAAAAATAACCACCGATAATAATTAATAGGGGCAATTATAACCAATTATACAGTAAACTTTCAAGCTCTGAAACTTTTTGAAAATAAATACTAAACTTATAAAATTCCTATATATAATGAGGCTTTAATATGGAAAAAAACAAATTCCAGAAGGAAAAGGGCAGCTCTTTTGCTTTATTTCCTATTTTCGTATTTATTGCAGTATTTATGGGGTCCGGTATTATTTTAAATGATTTTTACAAAATGCCAACCCTTATTTCT
>JAQUFK010000091.1 GCA_028684695.1 Methanosarcinaceae archaeon
CCCAGTATGCCCAAGGACTCCAGTGCAAAGCCCTGAAGCAGTTGCAATTCCCGCCTTTTTTCCTTGAGAAAGACTCTGAAGAAGCACGAATATAATATCTGGGCCCGGAAGAATTGTTAAAGCTGCAGAAGCCACAATAAAATAGCTTAATTGAGAATATTCAATCAAAATTTCACCTTTTGCTCATTTGGATTTTGAAAGAAAAATAAGATGAATTTTTTCCTTCCTTTCCCAGCTTCCAAAACCAAAAAGTTAAATTTAAACCTGGGCCTGAAAATAAACTTCTTCATAAGGCTGAATTACCACAAAGCCCTCCCCTCTAAACATCATCTGAACCGACTCTCCGCTACTTCTTCCAACAAAAGATTTAAGAGATATATCCGTCCGGATTTCAGGCTCTAGATTTCCTGACCAAGCAACTGTAGCGTTTGGGTCCGTGAAAATAGGCTGGGCTTCTGTGACCTTAAGAGTCAGAGGATCATAGTGGGTGGTGATTGCAACTAAGCCTCTTCCTTTAAGTTTTACATTGAAAAGCCCGCCTGAAAGCATACCTGCAACCTTTTTTATCATTTTTATATCCCAGGAAATGCTATTTTCAAAGGCCAGAAGGTCGTTTCCATTTACAAAAAGCGCCTCATCTTCAAGGTTTAAAAGCGAGGTTTTCTTACCCTTATCCGCAAGATAGAGTTTTCCTTTTCCTTCAGCTTTTGTAAGACTTGCTCCTTCCCCTGTAAGGGATTTTTTCACAAATTTTCCAAGCCCATGTTCCAGCAGCCCTTCCCGAGTGAATTTGATATCCCCTATATACCCTACCATGGAACCTTTTTTAGTCCAGACTAACCCCTCAAGCTTTACTTTGAGTAAGCGGTCGCGTTCGAGTTCAAAAATCCCTTGGCCAAGATCTTGTGCTCCTGTTTTCTCTATAAATTTATCTATAGAATATATTCCCACATTTACACTTCCTCTTTAAGAATACTAACCGCTATAATAAGGGATAAACTGAGCTTCAGGTTTATATTATTTCCCGCCTAAATCCTTAAGGTATGCAGCCTAAAATAGATTCTACAAGTTTCGGCTCGATCAGGGTTGACGGGAAAAAATACGGACATGATATTCTTATCCGCAGAGATGGAACTGTGGAAAAACGCAAAAAAATTCTCTCAAAAGAAATCTACGGTACCTCTCATCTTCTCTCTTTGGAAGAAGCCAGACATATTTACGAAAGTGGAACTGAAAAAATAATTATTGGGACGGGGCAAACCGGTTTTGTTGAACTTTCAATAGAAGCAGAAGCCTTTTTCAAAGCTAAGCAGTGCAAAGTTGAACTCTTGCCTACTCCGGAAGCAATCAAGAACTGGAACAAAAGCAAAGGCAAGCTTGCGGCAATGTTTCATATTACCTGCTAAATACTTGTAGGTTTAGACCCTATTTGCTGTGGAAAAGCAATCTGAGAAAATCTATAATAAGTTAAACATCCAAGGTACTGATTAGCTTTATTCGATAAGAAAGGAAGGCCTAAATTGAAGTGGATAAAAAAGCTCTTTGGAAAAAAAGAAAATAGATCTGAACCTGTCGAAACTTTTGCAAGAAAAATAAGCTCAGAAGAATTTCCTAGCTGGCTAAACACAGGATTTGAGAAACTTTCTCAGGAAATCTCCGAAAACTCAGCTCTAGTCTTAAAAGAGCTTGAGGCTTCCCTGCTTGAAATATCAGAAAACAAGCTCCAGCTTTCAGAAGCCAAAGTTGTTGGGGATTTTGATGTTCGGGTTGTTAAAAGGGCGAAGAGTAACAGGGAAAACATGATCCGGCAGGTTGAGATTCTTGTGGATAAAATAAAGATTCCGGAAAGTAAAGAACTCAAAAACCTCTCGGAATTTCACGAAAAGACTGCTCAGCAGCTGAATTCCTGTGTGGAGAATATGGCAAGGAGCCTGAGATATACGGGAGGAGTCTTTCCAAGAGAAACAAAAGAGCTTACAGATACTCTGGGAAAATTCGGAATAATCTTGCAAAAGCTTCAGGAATGTTTCCGGGTCCATGCTGAGGAAATTGACGCTTATAGGACTGCTTCGGAAACTTTTGAAATTATCAGAGAGCTTTCCGCTTCAAAAAAACACGAAGAAAGGGAAATTCAGCAGCAGAAAGAAAAAATCCGGGTTTTTAAGGCTGAACTCAAAGAGCTTCAAAGTGCTTCTGAGGCTTTTGAGCAAAGCGCAGAAGGGCAGCGCTATAAAAAACTTAAAGCCGAACTACTTGAGGCTGAAACCCAAAGCAAAAAAGCTAAATCAAATCTTTCAGCCCTTCTCCTTCCTCTCTCAAACAATCTCGAAAGGCTTAAAAAACTGCATGAATCCGGCAGGTATACCTTAAAGCCTGAAATTAGAGCTGAGCTGGAAGCTTGTCTTAAGGAACCTGAAACTTTAAATTTTAGCTTTTTTGAAGAGCTTAAAATACTCTTTGAAGATCCGGCTCTTGATCTCAAAGCCCAGAAAAAAGAAAAAGCTCTGAACCAGGTAGAGTTTGCAGCTCAGGATTTTGAATCCCGAAAAAAAGAATATCTAAAAGCTTTTCAAATTCTAGAAAAAAACAAGGCCGAACTTGCAAATCTAGATCTTGGAGCGCTTGAGCAATTCCAACAAAAAAAGCTGAAACTGCAAAGTAAATCTGAGCTTGCAAAAGAAGAACTAGAGCATTCCTTAAAGAAAATGGAAATCCTTAGCCCAGAACTTGAAACGAAAAAAGAAGAGCTTCAAAAAAAGGTTCTACTACTTGATAGCAAGGTAAAGCTAGACTTTATAGTAAATTATTGAATAGAAACCCCCCTTCAAGCAAGCCTTCTTAGTTTTTTTGCAGCTGAGTGAGAGAAGCTTCCTTCTAAAATCGAGGAGCTGCAGACTTAAAAAATATGTATCTGAAATCTAGTTATAAAATATAAAAAGTCAATTATAATTTTTTCTCAAAAGATTCTCTTTTAGACAGGGGAAAACTATAAATAAAAAATTAATAGTATTTTAACACTTTAATTAATATAATTTTAAAGTCAACCCCTATTTTAGAGAAGATTCTGGGAGAAAAACGAATGAAAAAAAGAAATCCCTTCTACATCTGCTTTCTTATTCTTATTTTTATTTTTGTTGTAGTGAGTTCCGCCCTTGGAAACCCCGAGCTTGGAAAAGAGCCAATAGAGGGAGTAAATCAGGCTGAAAAATTTGGAAATTTTTTAAGTCCATATTATGAAAATATAATAAAAGATGAAGCCTTCAAGGCCTCTTCACTCAATGAAAATTTATCAAATAAAGAAGGAGTCCGTGGAAATTTACCCGATGAAATATTATCTGGAGAAGAGTTTTCAGAAGATACGCTTTTTAGAGAAAGTCTGAGTCCTACACAGAAAAAACTCTCAAGTGAGCTGCGACAGCTTGTTAATCCAGAATTTTTGCCTCCGGGCCAGACCCAAAAGAGCCTGAAATCCGGGATGCAAGAACTCGGACAACTTAAGTTTTCCGAAGAAAAGCCAGAGCTTATAGGAAGCCCTTTGCAAAATAAAAGGGAAATTAAAGCCGGAGAAGAAGAGAAAGTCTATGTTTATTTATACCTGAACCCGGATGCGGAAAGCCAAAGGCTTGAGCCTTATTGTGAGCTTATTGAAAAAGATGAGGAAAACCACCTTGCAACGGCCTGGGTAAAAGTAGAGGCTCTCGAAAGTCTGGCTTCCAGACCAGAAATCAAAAGGATCAGAACGGTTATGCCTCCCCGCACCAGAGTAGGCAGCGTTAGCACAGAAGGGGATTTTATCCATAACGCCTCCTTTCTTCGAGAAAATTACAATGTAAGGGGAGCCGGAATAAAAATTGGTATTATTTCAGACGGGGTTGAGAGTTATAAGGAAGCTGTAGCCTCAGGAGATCTTCCCAAAAACCTGACGGTTCTGGATAATTCAATCGGAGGAGACGAAGGTACGGCCATGCTTGAGATTGTGCATGATCTTGCCCCAGATGCGGAATTATACTTTCATGCCTGTGGGAATTCCACTCTGGAATTCAACCGGGCAATTGATGCACTTGCGGATTCCGGATGCAAGATAATCTGCGATGATATAAGCTGGATCACTGAGCCCTTTTTTGAAGATGGAATCGTTGCCACTCACGTAGAAGAAGTTATAAAAACCCGGAATATTCTTTATGTAAGTTCGGCAGGCAACAGAGGCAGTGCCCACTATCAGGGAATGTATTACGAAAACGGAGTTGGAGGACATGATTTTAGTAGAGGGACCAACGAATCCAAAAATCTCTACCTTTCAATTCCACCCGGTGGAGACGTTATAGTAATTCTTGAATGGGATGATTTATGGGAGGCTTCAGATAACGATTATAACCTTTATTTAATAAATAATACAACGCTTGAAAAGAACCCGATTCTAGAAAAGAATACAAGCTTAAATATAATTGCGGCTAGTGAAAATACTCAAGATGGAAACGGGCTTCCGTTGGAATATTTATATTATAAGAATGAAGGGAAAAAACTTCTTAACGCTACAATCTACGTCCATAAAAAAGCCGGAAAAGCAAAAGAATTGGAAATTTACCTCTATCCTTCAGTTATAAATTGGGTCCTCCCTTACAATATAGTCGGCAAAGATTCTATATTTGGGCATCCCGCAGTTCCGGAAGCCGTAGCAGTAGGAGCCGTTAAAGCTTCTTCGCCAGAGGAAATTGAATTCTATTCTTCAAGAGGTCCAGTTAGCATTGTTTATCCGGTTTCCGAAAAACGAGCTAAACCTGATCTCTGTGGCGTTGATGGAGTAAGTGTTACTGGAATTGGGTTTTGTAATCCTTTCTACGGGACAAGTGCCTCTGCCCCTCACATTGCGGCGCTTTCAGGCCTGGTCTGGAGCGCAAATCCTGAAAAATCAAATGCAGATATCCGAAGGCTTTTGCAAACCTCAGCTCTTGATCTGGGAGCTTTAGGGTATGATGAAATCTACGGGTACGGCAATGCCGATGTTTTGGAAATGTATAAGCAAGCTCAGGGAATAAGCAGAATCCTAACCGTAAACCCTGAAGGAGGAGCAGATTATGAAACAATTCAAGAGGCTCTAAACCACTCAATTCCGGGAGATACCTTGCTTTTGGCCCCCGGACATTACAAAGAAAATCTAAAGCTTGAATGGAAACTTACAATCTGCTCGGGCTCGGAAAATCCAAAAGATACGCTTATCGAAGCAGCCAATCCAGATAAGCCGGTATTTTATGTAACAGCTGATTCCGTTAGCATAAAAGGAGTAAGTGTAAAAGGAGCAGCTCAAACTTGTGGAATCTATCTTGAACAAGCCGAAGGCTGCATTCTGAAAAATAATTCGGTTTCTGAAAACCGATTTGGAATCTGGCTAAAAGCCTCGAGAAATAATACGCTCCGAAATAACAGCATGTCAAATAACAGCTATAATTTTGGGGTCTATGGAGAGGAGAAATATTTGCTTAACGATATTGATCAGAGCAATAGGGTTGACGGAAAGCAAATCTGCTATCTGCTTAATACCTCCGACAAAACTGCTGAATTTTTTAAGGATGCAGGAACGATCTATTGCATCAACTGCCAGAATCTCTCCTTGCAGAACCTGAACCTTACAAAAAACTATTTTGGGCTTTATTTCTATAACACAAGTAATTTCTCAATAGAAAACAGCTCTATTTCGGAAAACCTTATGGGAATCGGGCTTGAAAACTCTTGGCAGAGCCAACTTTATAAAAATAAGATCTCAAACAATACTTACGGAATCGGGCTTCAGGCTTCCCAAAATAACGAATTAAGTAAAAATAAAATCTTAAACAATTCTTTAGGAATAGGGGTTTTGAATTCTTCTAAAAACAGCTTTTTCCTAAACGATTTTAATAATTCTATGGATATACTTGAAGTAAAAACCGAAACTGAAAAATTAAATAATTCCCGAAACAGTACCAAGTCAATCCCTTACCTTTACTCAGGTCGAGTCTACAGTAGCCGCCTTGGAAACTTTTATGCGAATTACAGGGGCCCTGATTCGGATGAAAACGGAATCGGAGACACTGTTTATGAGAACGATTTCTTTCCTCTGAAGGCTTCATTTGAGGCTTATGAAAACGCCTTTTCCCTTGGAAACCTGACTCCTTCGGAGCCCGAATCCATTGAAGGAGACCTAATGGAGTTTGAAGCTTGCAGTACTGAAAAATGCAATTTCACTTGGCTAATTGATGGAAAGCAGGTGCAAACAAACTATTCAGAAACCAGAACTTGGCTTTCAATCGATACAGCTGAAATTCTGGAGAGGAGAGATAGGCTGGATGCACAAAATTCCGAAAATTCTTTTACCGTCTCTTATAATGTCAGCCTGCTTGCTGAACAGGAAATAAAAACCCTTTGGCATAGTTGGAATTGGACTATTTACCGAACTGAAGAAAACCGGAGCCGAATAGAACAACTTCTAACTCTACCTCCTGTAGCTCGCAACGAAAACTCAAGTTATATTTTCGATATTGAGTCTGAGGCTTTGGAAAACCGTGCTCCTGAGGAACAATTCGAGCCTGTTCTTTGTAGGCTAAGCTTTGATTCCTCAGAAAATTTCGGAAAGCTATGTGCAAAGCTAGAAGTTTTGAATGAAAAACCAGCCGGAGCCGAAAATACAAGTCCGGAAGGGCCTTTTGTTTACAGGTACGTTAATCTTGAGCTAAATAATAGCAGCCTCTCAGACTCGGACCTAATCCAAAACCGGACTCTTGCCTTTAGAATAGCCAATAGCTGGATTGAGGAGAATAAGCTTGATCCAAAAACGGTCAGTCTTGAACGCTACCATGCTGGAAAATGGAACCTGCTAAAAACAACCGAAGAAAGCAGGGCTTCGGAATATATGTATTTCAAGGCCGAAACCCCTGGCTTTTCTTCTTTTGCTTTTACGGCTTGTCAAAATTCAGAGGAAAATCCCGAACTTCTCAAAAGAAGTGAAAGCAGGGGAAGTGGAGGAAGGAGAGGAGGGTCTTTTGAACCTGCAAATAACATTGAAATTAAGGAGCTATCCCAGCAATTTATCACTAACGGAAAGCCTGTGATATTTATTTTCCCCCAGAACGTGACCTGCATAACTTCTGTGAAATTTGATCCGAAGATAAGTGCAGGAAAAACGACTACAATTGTGGAGATTTTAAAAAACAAGTCCGAAATGGTTTCAGACCTTCCCGCAGGCCTTGTCTATAAAAATATTAATATCTGGGTTGGAAATGCGAAAACCACAAACCCTGAAACCCTTGAAAATGCAAGAGTTGCATTTAGGGTAGAAAAAGCCTGGCTTTCGGAAATAGAAATGGAGACTACAGCTCTTTTCCTGTTTAGGTATGAAGCTAATAATTGGACTCAGCTTTCCACAAAGCAAAGCGGAGAAGATGAAAATTATCTCTACTTTGAATCAAATACCTCAGGCTTTGCCAATTTTGCAATTGTTGCCCAAAAAGCTCCGGATTCTCTAAAACTCGCTTTGGAAAGTCAGGATAAAGACAAAATAGATTGGAAAATGTCTTCTAAAGTGCCCTCTGAATTGGCAAAAGCAGCTGATCAAGAAGTCGGAGCTTCTAATCCGGATGCAAAGGCCCCAAATAAAAAGCCTCTCCCGAATCCGAGCTTTGCTATAAATGTTGCTCTTTTGCTTGCAGGGGTTATTTATCTTAAAAAGAAGTAAAACATACGCATAAAATTATGAATAAAAAATAGATGAAGAAAAGGAGCAAGAGACAAATAAACCTGAAAATGAGGTTAAAAGTTTTTTAATTAAAGCCTTTTTTAAACCTTATTTTCAGGCTTTTTAGCTTTTTTCAGTTTATTTATTAATTTGGAAACTCTTTTAAAGGAAGCTTTCGTTACTTGCTAACTATATTTTTGTATTTTTTAATCCGGCTCGATTAATCGAGCTTTTTGAAGAAAAACTGCTGAGGCTGAATCATGTCAGATGTACTCTATTACCTTGACTGCTACCTAAAAGAATTCAAAGCCAGTGTGAAAAAAGTAAGTGAGGGAAAATATGTTGTTTTAGACCGTACAGCCTTTTATCCCGAAAGCGGAGGCCAGCCCCATGACCTTGGAAAACTTATTCGAGAAGTGGATGGAGCCTGTTTTGATGTGCTTTATGTTGGAAAATTTGGAGGGGAGATAAGCCATGAAATCCGAGCT
>JAQUFK010000092.1 GCA_028684695.1 Methanosarcinaceae archaeon
CTTATCTTTTGTAATCAACCCATAAAGAATAGAAATTAGAGGAAAAATAAGTAAATGGACAATTTTTTCTACATAAGTGTTATTGAATGGTCCAAGTAAAATCATAAATCTAACGAATAGGGCTACGATAGAAATTACCCAAATCTGAGTTAATCGCTTTTTGATATCAATATCAATATCAATATTAATTTTAATGTAAAAGCCTCCGAACAATACATATATCGATAATATTCGATAAGTCGGATGTTGTATAATTAACTCTATGTTTTTTCAATCAGTAGAAAAAGGATATAGAACTAGTAATTAATGAATTTCCATTCATAAAAGATTATCTCGCCGGTCAATAAATGGGAATTCGCCAGTTAATACCTAGATCTCAAGCATTGTAATGGAGGAAAAAGCATTCCTTCAATCCGGAATTCAACGTTATGATTGTGACTTTAAGTTGAATTGATTGAGCTTAATGTCAAAATTTGAATGAACTGTGATATGGGATATAAAGGCGCAGTGAACACTCTCAAAAGATTCCGGATACCAATGAAAAATAGGATAGAAATGAATTTTCATTCATTTCTTACATATTTAAATTAGCTACGGTGTCCCACTCTCCAAATAAAGGTAGCTTCCCCGTCACACTCTGGACTGGATATTTCATTATCTAATTCTTCATAATCGTAAAGTACCCACCAATTGTCCCTATCATTATCAAAAAACCCAGCAACTAGGTCTTCAGCATTGTCGAAGCAAATTGCTTCATGACCATCAGGGTAAGCTTTAGAATCTTCATGTGCACTGCCAACAATATCCCCATTTCCCATCTCTTTCCACATTTTGACGGTAGTTTCTTGTTTCAGTCTTCTAACAATCGATAAGGAACTGATCTTAGGTTCACTCTTTACAAGCAAATGGATATGATCTTTGTCCGTTTCCATTTCAAGAATTTCAAAATCTGAGTTTTCGGAAATTAATTTAATAACTTCCTTTAACTCAGAATCGATACCAGAAAGTACCTTTCGTCTATATTTACACACGAAAATGATGTGGTACATCAATAGATGCTCAAGACATATGAGCAAACTGGAAAATCAATTTCCCAGTTTGAGCTTAACAAGCAAATTCCCATTCTTAAAAAGGAAAAGGAATGGTTAAAAGAAGTGAATTCTCAATCATTACAGGGAATGACTCGAAACCTTGAATCTGCATTTACAAGGTTTTTCAGAGAGAAAAATGGTTTTCCAAACTTCAAATCAAAGAAAAATCCTATCCAGGCTTTCCCTGTTCCTCAAAACTATTTCGCAGATTTTAAAAAAGGTATTGTGAAACTTCCTAAGCTTGGAGAAGTCAAAGCTGTTCTACATCGAAGCTTTGAAGGCACACATCGAAGCTTTGAAGGCACTCTGAAAACAGCAACCATTTCACGGTCTGCTACTGGAAAATATTACATTAGCATTCTCGTGGATGATGAGTTTGTGGATTCCATAACTCTGAACTAACACTAAAAGAGAGAAAATGGACGTGTCCTGACTGTAAAACAAGACATGATAGGGATATTAATGCCGCTATTAATATCAAAAAGTTTGCGCTCATTAATCAAAATCTAATTGGATTGTAACCCCTGCGGAACGCGGGGAAGAGCCTGGGGACTTGTGAACAGAAGTTCAAGGGACGAACCAGGAAGCCCCTGAGTCTTCAGCTCAGGGGTAGTTCACTGCACAAAAAATTCAGGAGCACACTCCTTTTGAGTTCAAAGCAAACCGAAGGAGCAAGCCAAGAGTTCTAAAAATTATAATTTCCAAACTTTATCGCGCCCTTGACTTTGAAAACGAGCCCCGAGCCAGCCGGGAAAAGGTCATAAAGCTTCTTCTTTTCCACGGCCAATTCAGTCAAGAGGAAATTGAGGAAGTTTTCAAAAAAGCGAGTCGACGTAGTACTAATTATTCAAAAGAATTCCTAATGCAGTACCCCGAACTTGTCAGGCTTTCAAAAAGTAGCCTCGAGGAAAAGAAAAAGAAAGGGGAAGAAGTCCCCGAAGAAATAATTTATCGCTTTCCGAATTATGCCTGAGTTTTTAGCTTTTTAAGAGCCAGTTTTTTAGCAGCGAGTTTACTCGATCCTAATCTTTTTCTTTGGCTCTTTAAGTTTCAGTTTGGGAAGCGTTACAGTCAAGACTCCGTTTTCCATTTTTGCTTTTGCGTTTTCCTCAGAAACGCCTGTAGGCAAGCGAATAGCTCGGTAATAACGCGTATATGAACGCTCTTTTCTGAAATATCCCCCTTTTTCAGTTTCTTCTTCCTCTTTTCCACATTTTGCATTTATTTCAAGCAAGTCTTCCTTAAGGTTTAGCTCAATATCTTCCTTCTCAACTCCGGGAAGATCGGTTGTTACAATTATTTTGTCCTCTTCTTCCATGATATCTACAAGAGGGGCAAAGGTTTTTTCAGTCCACTCCTCTGAAGGTCCAAAGTCTTCAAAAAGCTGGTTCAGTCTTTCCTGAGTCCGTCTGATCTCGTCCAACGGATCCCATCTTGCAGGTCCGAAAAAGGGTCTGCGTGCAGGCCATCTTACCCTATAAATTCCCCCTATATGTTTAATATTTAGGTCTATTTCCCTATTTTTGATACTATGAGCGAAAATATATACTTTTCTTTGAAAAAAATAAAAGGGAAGAACAAAAGCCCAGAATTCTAAAAGATAAAAGGAGAGAGGAATAAGAGGAAATGAAACAAAGGGAGTGGAACAAAAGCAACAGGGAAAAGAGGCAAAGAGTCTAAAAACGCCTCTCCGAAAAAGGGCTCCTCCTTAAATCTGAGTTTACTTAGGGACTTTTAGCTTTCCTACAAGCATTCCTATAAGGTCTGAGGCTTTTACGCTTCCAAAAACCCCTCTTTTTACTGAGGCTTCATCAAAGGTTTTTACCCTATCCGGGTCCTTTTCATCACTCCTATAAATTGCAAAAGGTACAGGGTCCGGGGTATGGGTTCTAATCGAAATAGGAGTCGGATGATCAGGCAAGACCAAGAGAGTAAAAGCTTCGTCAGCTTTTCGCACATACTCTAGGATCGGGGCTACGATTTTGCTATCGAAATCCTCAACTGCCTTAAGTTTTTTTTCAAGACTTCCTTCATGTCCGGTTTCGTCAGGCGCTTCCACATGCACAAAAACCAGATCTTGAGTCTCAAAGGCTTTTATGGCAGCTTCAGCTTTTCCTTTGTAGTTGGTATCCAGGTAGCCTGTGGCTCCTGGAACCTCTATGACTTTAAGGCCTGCATAGACTCCTATTCCTTTAAGGAGATCAACCGCGGAGATTATGGCTCCCTGCTTTCCGTAAAGGTCTTGAAAAGGCCTGAACTTTGGAGCGTGGCCTTGCCCCCAAAGCCAGATCGAATTGGCAGGATTTTTCCCTTCCTTTATCCGTTTTAGGTTCACAGGGTGAGTCTCCAGAATTTCCATAGCTTTTTCTATCAGTTTACAAAAGATTGCACTCTCCTTTCCTTTTGGCATATAATCCAGGCTTTTTTCTCCTACAACATCATGAGGAGGGGTGCATTTGGTTTCAGCTCCTCTATTTCTACTAGAAACCAGAAGATGTCTATAACTGATCCCAGGATAAAAGCGGAATTCCTCATCTCCAAGTTCAGAGTCAATGGACTTGATAAGGGTTTTTGCTTCTTCGCTTGTGATATGCCCTGAACTGTGGTCCTTGATAAGCCCGTTTTCTATTGTTATAAGGTTACAGCGAAAAGCGATATCCGTTTTGCTTAGTTTCACTCCCATACTTGCAGCTTCAAGGGGAGCTCTACCGCTGTAGTAAAGGGCTGGATCATAGCCTATAATTGACATATTTGCAACATCACTTCCGGGAGGAAAACCCTCGGGAATAGTCTTTGCAAGCCCTGTTTTTCCATGGGCTGCAAGAAAGTCCATGCAGGGAGTTCTGGCTGCTTGAAGAATGGTTTTTCCTCCAAGTTCGGCTATGGGGTAGTCTGCCATCCCGTCTCCTATAAGTACGGCGTATTTCATGTATTCACCTAACTGTTTTTATCTCTTTGAAAGGGGAGCTGGGATATATTATTTTCTAAAGAAAAGCCTTGCTAGAACCTAGGAATTTTAAGCCTTGAAAAGAGCTTGGAAGGGAAAGAGTCTGCACAATCATTATTATATAGGACCAGTATCCTATACAGAAACAGCTATGCCGAAAAGTATATAAATCGGCAAAAATACGACGCTTTAAATTGACTCTTGATAGTAAGAATCCCATCTGCTTTTAAAACGTGATCCGATCATGAGACTTGTAATGAAATTCGGAGGTACTTCCGTTGGAAACGGAGCTAAACTTCGCCATGTAGCAATGCTCCTTAAGGAGTACTACGAAAAAGGGAACCAGATTGTGGCCGTGACCTCGGCTCTTGGCGGAGTTACGGACATGCTTATGGAAAATGCTCGGCTTGCAAGCGCAAAGGGAAAAGTCTCCCTTGTAAAGGAATTTAAAACCGAGCTTACAAGAAAGCACTCCGATGCCGTTAAAGACGCTATAAATGATCCCAAAATAGCAGAAGGAGTTCTTCAGATTCTTGAGCTTCGTATCGATGAACTTGAAAAAGCTCTGGTTGGCATCTGCTACCTTGGAGAACTTACTCCAAGGTCTATTGATTATATTTCTTCCTATGGGGAACGCCTTGCGGCTCCCATTCTTTCCGGGGCTCTTAGGGCTCTGGGAATTGAGTCTACAGAGTACACAGGAGGAGAAGCCGGAATTATTACTACAGGGGATTACGGCAATGCCCGCCCTCTGGAAAAAACCTATGAGACCGTGGAAAAAAGGCTTGGACTCAGGTTGGATTCCGAAGTTCAGGTTGTAACCGGCTTTATCGGGGAAAACGAAGAAGGAATCATAACCACTTTAGGGCGGAGTGGCTCAGATTTTTCAGCTTCTATTATAGGGGCAGGAATTAAGGCTGATGAGATCTGGCTCTGGAAGGAAGTTAATGGAATTATGACCACCGACCCCAGGATCGTGCCCGAGGCCAGGACAATTCCTCAGATTTCTTATTCTGAGGCCATGGAACTTTCTTATTTCGGGGCAAACGTACTTCACCCAAAGACTATTGAGCCTGCAATGCGCGAGTACATTCCTGTCCGGGTCAAAAATACATTTGATCCGGCTTTTCCGGGAACGCTTGTTGTTGCCGATAAGGTCCGGTGCCGAAACGTTGTAAAGGCTGTAAGTCTTATTAAAAACGTAGCGCTGATCAATATCACGGGTGCGGATATGGCAGGTACAGTTGGAACTGTTGCCAAAGTTTTTACTGTCCTTGCAACTTCCGGGATTAATATTATTATGATCAGCCAGAGTTCTTCGGAATCTAATTTGTCTTTTGTTGTTAGCGAGTCCCAAGCCGAGGATGCCCTAAAAGTTCTCAGGGCTGAATTTGAACACTACGTTGTGCGGGAAATTACTTCTGACCGGGATATCTGCGTAGTTGCGGTCGTAGGAGCGGGAATGGCAGGCACTCCGGGTGTTGCAAAGAGGGTTTTTGGCTCCCTTGGGGATGCCATGATCAACATAATCATGATCAGCCAGGGTTCTTCCGAGTATAATATTTCTCTTGTAGTAAGGGAAAAGGAAGCTATTTCGGCGGTAAAGACTCTGCATCGAGAATTTGAACTTCATAAAAATAACGGAAATACTGGATCCAACGGAAATTACGCAGCCGGAAAGGATATTGAAGTGTGAGAGAGGCTAAAATCGTGAGTGAAAAACATTTGACATACGCCGAGTCAGGCGTTGATATCAAGGCAGAGGAAAGAACTATTAAAGCCCTGACAGGCAAACTTGACTTTATCAGAAAAGGCCTCGGGGCCCCTTTAACCGGGATCGGACACTACGCAGGGCTTTTGGATTTCGGAGAATATGCCCTTGGACTTGCAACGGATGGGGTAGGCTCAAAAGTCCTTATAGCAAACGAGATGAAGCGCTGGAATACCGTGGGAATTGACTGTATTGCCATGAACGTAAACGATCTTCTGGCAATCGGAGCCGAACCTATTGCTTTTGTGGATTATCTAGCTCTTGAAAAACACGATGCCGCCTTTGCAGCCCAGATAGGAGAAGGGCTCCGGAAAGGAGCTGAGCTTTCTAGAATGTCTATTGTGGGCGGGGAAACGGCAACTCTTCCGGAAATTATAAACGGGTTTGACCTTGCAGGGACCTGCCTTGGCATGGTAAAAAAAGACAGGATCATAACAGGAGAAAAGGTTGTAGAAGGAGACGTTATCGTAGGAATTCCAAGTAGCGGGGTGCACAGCAACGGCTACACTTTGGTAAGAAAGATCCTTGCCGACTCCTCCTATTCTTATCAGGATCCTTGTCCTTATGCTCCTGAAAAAACCATAGGAGATGAACTTCTCACTCCTACTAGAATCTATATTGAAATTTTAGATGTTCTTGAAGAATGCGAAGTCCACGGGCTTGCTCATATTACGGGCAGTGGGCTTCTTAAATTGAGAAGAGTTACAAAACTAGGCTTTGATTTCTTTGCTCCGATTGAGCCTCCCGAGATTTTCAAATTCCTCCAAAAAGAAGGGGGCGTTGAAGATTTGGAGATGTATAAGACCTTCAATATGGGGATGGGCTTTTTGCTCATCCTTCCGGAAAAATACGCGGCAAGGGCAGTCGAACTTACGGGCGGAAAAATTGTTGGGAAAATCACAAAAAGTGGAATCAGGGTAAAGGATTTGAGTATTGAGTGAATGCTTCTAATAAGCGTTAAAGGAGCTGAGAATAGATTTTTATTATAGAATTCTATTATATATAAATTTCTTTATTCTGACTCAACTACCCCTGAAGCTTTAGCTCAGGGGTAGTTCACAACTCATTTTTTCCAAATATCTGAAAAGCTGACCTGCGTTTTTTTAGCTTTTTTGGAAGGTTTACTTTTTTTTACGGAAGTATTTTCCTTTTTCGTCTCCTTTTCCCTGAGTTTTGCAATTTCTTTTATACTCTCCTCATTATCTACGGTTAGGACAAAAGTTCCGTAGCAGGGTTTTGTATAGGTAAAGATCAAAGCGTTGCCTTTTACCCCCAACGCAACAGGCGGAACTCCTATTATGTGATAATCTTTAAAGATTTTATAACCAGGGGCTACATAGTATATCTCTTCTGAGTTATTCTCAATGTAAGCTCTGGCCTCCTTATAGCTAATTCTATCGAGAAGGATTTCATACTTCATCTGTTCAATACAGCTCATGTGCTTCTCTCCTTTACTAATTTATCCAGCATATTCTTGAGCTGACTTGGGTTATGGACAACCTTTGAGACGAGTTTTTCACAATCAAACTCGATTGTTTCGGCCAAGGTATCCGCGTTTCTGCCAAAAATTACTGAGTACATTTTGGCTCTGGAAATGGCGCTCATAGTAGCGGCATATGTCATTCCAGCATCGTTATGCATAAAGGCAAAGCAGAGGTCAAAATCCGTTTTTTTCTCAATAACTCTTTCTAGGGTTTTATCGAGATTCTCAAGTTTTTTTACATAATAGCTCTCAGAGTCTGAGACCCTTAAAAGCTTGTTTGCCGCCCCTGTCCCAGCAACAGTTACATCAAAGCCCGAATTTGCTAGTTTATGGGAAAGATACAGCACAATGCTGGTTTGAATCGGGACCTCGGGACAGCCCATCAGAAGGAGTACTTTTGTACCGGTCATAAGCTTTCATCTCGGATGTAGATTCTTATATAAATTTCTCTAATGTTTGGTTTTAATTATTCTCAGGTTACGCCAAATTATATACTTGTTGATCTTAAGCTGAAATGGGTTCAAGCTTCCGGGCTTATAGCCTGAAAAAGCCCTTTGAATAAGGGAGTTTGAAGGCTAGTTTTCTTTTTTTAAAATGAACTCCTTCTATATACTATCCCTTCTTAATTTTAATTTATAAATTCAATTTTCAAATTCTCAAATTTAATATGCAGCTATTTGGGGTAGGGATTTTCCTTCCGAATTTTCCTAAAGGCTATCTTTAATAAAAAGCATAGAAGGGAAAAAAATGGTATGTATAAGCGAAATGGACTATGAGATTCTTCTGAAAAATGCCACTCTCAAGGAGTGTGAAAAAACAGTTATAGCTAATTCCGAAGAAGCTTACCTTGTCCCGGGCGGATACAAGGTAAA
>JAQUFK010000093.1 GCA_028684695.1 Methanosarcinaceae archaeon
AAAAACTTTTGCTTTCCGGAAACTCCCTGCAGTTTATGAGGATTTTTGGAACCTTTTTAAAGACGCTGTTTTAAAAAAGGGGTCTTTTCCAGAGAATCTTTTTGTTTTTCAAGCCCGATTCATCCTTAAAATGCTTGCCTTAGAACGATCTATATAAATAATAACAAAGATACACGCCTTCTCATGCATCCCGAGATTCAGGAAATTCTAAAAACTTTTGAAGAAATTAACAAAATTCCGCGCTGTTCAAAACACGAAGCCAAAATTTCAAATTGGCTCAAAAACTGGGGAGAAGCCCAAGGACTGGAGGTTAAAACCGACGCTGTAAAAAACGTCTTGATCAGAGTTTCTGCAAGTCCAGGTTATGAAAATTCCCAAACCCTTGTGCTCCAGGGCCACATGGACATGGTTTGTGAAAAGCGCAGCAATTCAGAACATGATTTTTCAAAAGCTCCAATCCCCTGCCTGCTCGAAGGAGACTGGCTCAGAGCCAAAGATACAAGTTTGGGAGCTGATAATGGAATTGCTCTGGCCCTCGGGCTTGGGCTTGCAAAAAGCAAAAGGGCAAAGCACCCTCCTCTTGAACTCCTGTTCACAGTGGATGAAGAAAACGGATTGACAGGAGCAAATGCGCTTGAGCCTGATTTTTTAGAAGGAAAAATCCTTCTGAACTTGGACTCAGAAGATGAAGGAATTTTTACAGTTGGGTGCGCTGGAGGAGAGAATACGAGAATCCGTTTTCTTCCAGAATACGAAACACTCGACTACGGAACAAAACTTGGCCTGTTCAGTCTTAAGATAGGGGGCCTTAAAGGGGGACATTCCGGAACCGAAATCAAGGCTCAGCGGGCCAATGCTCTCCAGATACTAGCTCGAGGACTGGCCCTTCTTTTAAAAATCACAAAGAAAAAGGGGGATGGAAATGTAAACCCGCTTTTCCTAAAAGGAGGCAGTTCTCATAATTCCATTCCCTGCTTTGCGGAGGGTTTGCTTGCTCTGGAAAAGGAGAGCTTTTCTGAATGTAAAAAAAGCATATCTGAATTTGAAAAAACCCTACAGAGGGAGTATGCTCAAACAGATCCCGGACTTGAACTTAAATTTGAGGAAGAAGGAGAGGAAGCGCTCAAAAAGGTTCAAGGGCTTAAAGATTGCAAAGGAAGGGAGCTAAAACAGAAAGCCCCTGTCAAAGTTATGACTAGGGCTTCAGCAGAAAAACTAGTCTGGCTTTTGCTCTCCCTTCCGCACGGGGTTTATAGGATGGCTGATGACGTTGAAGGGCTTGTGGAAACTTCAAATAATCTAGCCCTGCTTCGGATGACGGAAGGAAAAATTGAAATTCTGTCCAGCCAGAGGAGTTCTTTTAAGTCAAGGCGAGCCGAAATTACAGAAAAAATCGAGGCTGTAGCAAAATTAGCAGGAGCTAAAGTCTGGCAGGAAAACACTTATCCGGCCTGGGAGCCAAAAATGAATTCCGAGCTATTGACCCGTTGCATTTCCACTTATGAGAAATGTTTTGGGAAAAAGGCTACAATTGAGGTCATACATGCGGGGCTTGAATGCGGAGTTATCGGTTCAAAATATCCGGATATGGAAATGATTTCCTTTGGGCCCACAATCAAAGCTCCCCATTCTCCTGAGGAAAAACTCCATATTCCTTCCCTTGAAAAAACCTGGATTTTTTTGCTTGCCCTGCTAGAAAGTTACTGCTAAAAATATAATTATGTTAGGAAAGGAATGAAAATGAGGGCTGAAAATATACGGGCCGAAATTCATATTTCAGGCAGGGTTCAGCATGTAGGATACAGAAACTTCGCTAAAAATGCAGCCCATCGCCTGGGTATAACCGGTTATGCAAAAAACCTTACAGACGGTCGAGTTTTCGTGCTTGCAGAAGGCAAATCTGAGGCTTTAAAGCTTTTTACAGAAACCCTGAACAAAGGCCCCCTTTTTGCAGATGTGGAAAAAATGGATCTCATTTTCAAAAATCCCACAGGGGAGTTTGAGGACTTTTTTAGGTATTAAAGAGCTTTCAACCAACAATTTACCAATAAATTAGCTCGGTCATTCTTTCAATATGCGGGCAATAAGCACGAGTCCCCCAAAATTGATCAGCCCGATCAGAATATAGCCTGCAAACCGCTTAAAATTAGATTTAGAGCCCAAAGACTGAGGTAAAGAGAAAGGGCTCGTGGAATCATTAAAAGTCTCAAAAGCTTCGAATTCTGCTTCCTTCTTTTCTAAGGTCTGGGAAGCTGCGGGCAGCATTTGTGTAAAGTCAAGGACCAAATCGCCTTTTAAGAAAAATTCATTTTCAGGGAGGGAAGCTCCCTCGGCTCCTACAATTTTATAACTCTGGTCAGGCTCAAGCCCTAGGAAAAGAAACTCATTATCAACTCTGGTAGAGGCAAGCTCTTTCCATGAATTGAGGACATTTTCACTTTCACTTTCTTCAATTCCTATTTTACTTTTACTTCCGCTTCCCTTCCTCCTTCTTCCTGCCTCATTTTCTCTAACAAGGAGTTTTATAGTATCCTTTTCCCGCATAATGACTTTAAGGTTTGCGTAATCTTTTTCAAAAATTACCTCGCCTTCCGAAAATCGGGGTCTTTCCGGAATATTAAGTAGACTCAGAATGGTAGGTGCAATATCTTCTTGGCCATATTTGCCCTCTAAGACTCCGACTTTTATTCCTGGAGCCTGCACAAGGAGAGGCAGCATTTGAGCTTCGTCTGAAACCGCATACTTTTCAGCTTGGTGACCTCCCCTGCTATCAGGAGTAGGAAAAGCCATTCCGTGATCGGAGGTCAGTATAAAAACCAGATTATGTTTTTTGCAAAGTTCATAGAGAGGAAGAAGGTCTGTATCCAGCTTTTCTATGCAGTCGATATACCCATAATTTTTGCGGTAGTGCCCACTTAAATCCACGGCTCCTACGTTGACTGTAAGGATATATTTTTGGTCAGGAAGCTTCTCAGCCATATATTCCACAATTTTACAGGCAGTATCGATTCCCCAACGGTTATAGCCTGAATACCTTTCTCTAGTCTCCTTTGAGGCGGTATAAGTTGGAGCCTGAGCCCCAGCTTCTTTCATAAGTTTTATGAGCTCAGGCGGAACCTTTACGGTCTTTGGAGGATGCTCATATTCTTCAAGGCTGATTTTCAGGTTTTTAAGGGAATTGTTTTTGTCTCTTAAAATGGCATCCTGTTCAGCACAGATAGCCCAGGAATCTCCTCTTTCCATAACTCCTAAGCAGAGATATCCATTTTTATGAGCGGCGTCAAAGAGGCTTGCATCTTTGAAACTTACAAGCTCGCTATCAGCTTTTCGGTTTCCTGTAACCAGAACCGAGTGCCCTCCTTCGGTAAAGGTCTGAGGGGCCCGAATATCTAAAACTCTTGCACTTTCTCCGGCAATTTCAGGAAGGGTTGTTAAGAGAGCTTTTTCAAGCGGATTGCCGTCAAGAGCTCGAGGGGTTAGTTCTGGATAAACAAAAGGGGCACTAAGCCCGTCTACGATCAGAAAAACGGCTCCGTCTGGCGAAGGAACCGGGCTTAGCTCAACTTCCGTAAGAGCACCTACGGGAGTGGAAAGGGAAAGGAAAAGCAAGGAAGCTAGAAGAAAGAGGAAAAAAGAAATCTGGTTTGCTTTTTCAGGCTGAGGTTTCCGGGGACCGGGAATCATCGTAAATAATTTTTAAGTATAAGTATAAAGAAGTTTGCCTAGATTTTACAAAAATTATTGAAATCTAAAGCCTTAAACAGGAAAAAGCTATAATATGGAAAATACTTTCGTACATTCCAAATCAAATCCCCCTAAAAATTACTACTACTCCAAACGAAAAAAAAGGATGAAAACCCATGAAAATGAATCCACGTTGTACTTATTGTTTACTTTCTAGAATCCATTTTCAAGCCAAACTTTCAACAGATGATGAGGAGCTGATAAACAGGACTATTAAAGAATGCCTGAAAGTACTTTCAGAAAATTATAGTCCAGAAGTAGTTTCAGCCTCCGTTGCAACAAAAGTACACAGGAAATGTTATGAAATATTAAATGATAATGATCCTTACAGGCAGACAAAAAAGCTTAGCAATGAAGCGGCTCTTAAGCTTTTGCCCTTTGCAAAGGAGAAGATTTATGCCGGAAATCCTGATAAGGCTGAACTTTTTAAAAGGGCTGTTTTGGCCTCTATTATCGGAAATTATTTTGATTTTGGAATAATGGGCTTTGACGCCAGTGAAGATCGTTTTGAAGGAGCTTTTAAGGAACACTTTGAGCGCGGGCTCGGTCTGGACGAAACTTCTAAAATGCTGGGTATGCTTGATAGAGTCGTTTATCTTACAGACAACTGCGGAGAAATCATTTTTGATATGCTTCTCCTTGAGGTAATCAGAAAGTTGGGGGGAAAAGTTACTCTTGTGGTCCGAGGAGGTCCTATTCTTACTGATGCAACCCTAGCCGATGTTCAGGAATTTGGAATTGAAAATCGGGTTGAAAAAGTCCTGACAACGGGCTCAAATGCTATAGGAGTTTCCATAGAAGAAGCGCCTTCAGAACTGCTTAGAGAGCTGCAGGATGCAAGCCTGATAATAAGTAAGGGGATGGCAAATTTCGAAACTCTTTCTGAACACAATTTTGGACCCATTGCCTATCTGCTGCTTACAAAATGTGAGTGTGTAGCCAAGGAGCTGGGAGTTGAGAAGAATCTGACGGTAGCAAAAGTAATGAACTGCCCCTGAAAGGGGCAATTCCTTAAAACAAACATAAATATAGACTTTTGCATTTACTTCCAAAAACTGAAAGCTGTATTGGCTCTAGAATCGGAAAAATCGCTATCTTTTTAAGTTTCCTCTCTGAAACTATATATTATTAAAAGAGTTATCCCTGCCCTAGAGCAAAAAAAGAACCCTGAGCCGGGGTAAAAAGAAGGAGGAAAAAAGAAGATGTGCGAATTAAATGTAGTATTACAGTGCGGAGAAGAGCGCAAGCTGATTATGGAATCCGTTGCAAAGCTTGTCGTGGAAGGCGATTTTATAGAACTGACGGGAATTCTTGGAGACCGGAAGACGGTTTCGGGTTCTATAAAAGAGATAAATTTTTCAAAAGGAGAAGCTCTACTGCTTGGACTCTGAGTTCCAGCTCAGTTTTCTGAAAGTTTTTTTGCTATCTTTTTCTGTTTTTTTCAGGCCGATCTATCTCTTGTTTTTTATTTTTATATAATATAAGCCTTAGCGACCACAGCGGAAACTAAACCCCAAGAGGCTTGAACTCAGAGGCCATAAGCGGAAACTTTAGCCTTGATTTCGTATAAAAAAATTCTGCTGCCTCTTTGCTCCCATTCCGAGGACAGTTTGAGCTCACTTTAAAAGTATATAATGTCTAAGAATACCATAACTTTGAACTAAGATTAAAAGATAGAGAAGGGACATCGTACTACCCCGGCCTGTAAAACAAGCCCCTTGCAAGCAATTATATACACTTGTTTAACAAAATGCAGGAAAGAGCCTCTGGGGAACTTATAAACAGAAGTTTTGAGGAAGGGACCCGAAAAACATATAATAATTTTTCCATAATCAGGTGATTTATTGTCCTCATTAAAAATAAACCAAGAAGCCTTTATTCAGGCTGTGCTCAAAACCCTTAGAAAAGCAGAAACCGAGCTTCCCGAAGATGTTGTAAATGAACTTAAAAAAGCTTTTGAAAAGGAAGTAAGTCCAGTTGCAAAGGCTCAGCTCCAAGCGATTCTTAAAAATATTGCGCTTGCAAAAAAACACAGTATTCCCATGTGCCAGGACACAGGAATCCTGATTTTTTTTGTGGAGATTGGAAGGGAACTTCAGCTTGATTTCGAGCTTGAAGCAGCCCTAAAAAAGGCTGTGCAAAAAGCGACAAAAGAAATCCCGCTTCGTCCAAATGCAGTCTCTCCTCTGGGCCGCAAAAACAGTGGAGATAATACTGGATGCGGGATTCCGGACATAAACTACAGTTTCGTGCCCGGAAAAAGCCTAAAAATCACCGTGGCCCCTAAAGGGGCGGGATCCGAGAACATGAGCGCCCTTCGAATGTTTAATCCAACCGAAATAGATAAAATAAAAACCTTTGTGCTTGAAACCGTGGTAAATGCAGGGGGAATGCCCTGTCCTCCGCTCACCATTGGAATAGGAATCGGAGGCTCTTTTGACAAAGCCGCCAGACTTGCTAAAAAAGCTCTGCTCCGGAAGCTTGACACTCCCATGGATGCTTTTGAGCAGGAACTCCTAAACGCTGTAAACGCCCTTGGAATCGGAAGCATGGGGCTTGGAGGGAGCACAACTGCCCTTGCGGTCCACGTGGAAAAAGCTCACTGCCATACAGCCTCCCTTCCAGTGGCAATTAATATTCAGTGCTGGGCAAATAGGCATGCAAGCCTTGTTCTCAAAGGGGAAGAATAACATGGAATACCATCTGAAAACCCCTTTAAAATCCGAAGAGATTTTGAAACTAAATGCTGGAGACGTCGTCTATCTAACAGGAGCGATTTTTACCGCCCGAGATGAGGCTCACGCTCGCATCCTTGAAAAAACAGAAAAAGGAGAAAAGTTACCCTTTTCACTAGAAGGGGCGGCAATCTACCACTGCGGACCCCTTATGAAAAAGGAAGCAGGTTGGAAAGTGGTTTCCGCAGGCCCCACAACCAGTGGTCGAATGTCAAAAATGACACCCCCCCTTCTAAAAACCCAGGCCGTGCGGGCGATTATCGGAAAAGGAGGCATGAAAAACGTAACTAAAGCCCTGAAAGATTCTTGCGTTTATTTAGCCTACACAGGAGGCTGTGCAGCGCTTGCTGCCGAGCTAATTAAAGAAGTCAAAACCGTGCACTGGCTGGATCTTGGAATGCCCGAAGCGGTCTGGGAGCTTGAAGTTGAAGAATTCGGGCCCCTTATTGTGGGAATAGATACAAAAGGTCGAGATATCTTTTCCGAAGTTAGGGAAAAGGCGAAAAAAAGCTTAAAGAAGCTAGAAAGAGTTTGAAGGAATAGAGAAAAGGATAAAATATTCAGGGTTTTCTTCTGAAATGCGTAAAACATATATGTCGGGTCTTCCAGAGGGGAAGACAATGAAAAAGCCGATACAAATCCGGGAGCTTCCCCTTTATATATATCATGCCGGGCAGTGCAACCCGAAAAAGTGCACGGGTAAAAAACTGGCCCGGTTTGAGCTGGCTCGCCTTTATGAAAAGATCTCAAAACTACCTCGGGCTTCAATTCTCCTTGATCCCATGGCCGAAAAAGCTCTTTCTCCGGCTGATAACACGGAAAAAGGAATCGTGGTCCTGGATTGTTCTTGGGAAGAAGTTGAGCGCGTCTTTCCGGAACTGGAAAAGCGGAACCTGCAGCATAGAGCTCTGCCCTATCTGCTTGCAGGCAATCCTGTAAATTTTGGGCGGCCTTTAAAGCTTAATTCTGCAGAAGCCTTTGCTGCGGCTCTTTATATTCTGGGACAGAAGGAGCAGGCCCAAAAAATAATGTCCAAATTTAATTGGGGACACAGTTTCCTGGAATTAAACCACGAGCTGCTTGAGGAATACTCTCAGGCTAAAAACAGTACTGAAATTGTGAAAGTTCAAAGTTATTATATCTGATTCTATATATTATTTTCTTACAGCTATACTTTATTTACATTATACTTAATTAATATAGATTTATAGCACCGTGATACGCAACTAATTAATTATAAAAATGAGGAAGCAGTATGGGGGTCCAAATCGGAGTCATAGGCGCAGGCGTCTGCGGAGAGGCAGACAAATCCCTTGCAAAAAAGGTTGGAAGAGAAATTGCAAAAAGAGGAGGGATTCTGGTTTGTGGGGGGCTTGGTGGAGTGATGGAAGCAGCCTCCCAAGGAGCAAAAGAGGCTGGAGGAAGCACTCTAGGGCTCTTGCCTGGAACGGATAAAGGTGAGGCAAATCCTTGGATTGACATTGCGGTTATAACCGGGCTTGGGCATGCGCGAAACGTACTGCTTGCCCAGACATCGGAGGCTTTGATTGCGCTTGACGGAGAATACGGGACACTTTCGGAAATCGCCCTTGGCCTGAAACTTGGAAAACCTGTAG
>JAQUFK010000094.1 GCA_028684695.1 Methanosarcinaceae archaeon
GGCGGTGTCAAGTTCCTATCAGATTTTGATCCTGTAATGCAAATTTTTTGATATTTATTGCAGCATTTATATCCCTATCATGGAATGTTCCACATAGAGGACATTTCCATCCCCTATCTTTCAGAGTTATTTTAGAATTATGGAAACCGCAAATGTTGCAAATTTTAGTTGAAGGCTCGAAAGTGCCAATTCTCAAAATAGTTTTTCCGGTCCATTCAGCTTTATATTCCAGTTTTGTCACAAAAAAACTCCAGGAGGAATCACTTATTGCCTGTGCAAGCCAGTGATTTTTGAGCATTCCATCAACGTTTAACGTTTCCAGGGCTATGGCTTGGTTCTCGCCTATAAGTTCAGAGGATAGTTTATGCTGGAAATCGTTCCTTTGGTTGCCAATTTTCTCATGGAGCTTTGCTACTGCTAACCTTGCCTTTTCTCTGTTCTTTGAACCCTTTTGTTTTTTACTCAACCTTTTTTGCAGGACTTTTAAACGTTGGATTGAATTTTTCAGGTACTTTGGATTATCAACCTTTTTACCGTTGGAAAAAACTGCAAAATCCTTAATTCCAACATCAACACCAATAGTTGTGTCCTCATTGAAACTCTCTTTTTTTGGATATTCCTTCTCATCATCAACAAGAATACTGATATAGAACTTTCCAGTAGAGGTTTTTGATATTGTTGCTGTTTTTTCGATACCTTCGTACTTTCTATGTATCTTAACCTTGACCCATCCAATTTTAGGGATCTTGATTTTGTTCTTTTCAAAATCCACTTTATAATTTTGAGGAACAGAAAAAGATTGTACAAGATTTTTTCTGGATTTGAACTTTGGAAAACCTTTTTTTTCCCTAAAAAATTTAGTAAATGCGTTCTCAAGATTAAGTGTAGCTCCCTGTAATGACTGGGAATTAATCTCCTTTAGCCATTCATATTCCCTTTTTAATTCAGGCAACATTTTGTTTAATGTGAACCTTGATACCGCTTTACCTTCTGTTTCATAGGACTTGAGTTTATTTTCCAGCGCCCAATTATAGGTGAACCTACAAGCCCCAATATGCTTTAAGAACAATTCTTCTTGCTCTTTATTTGGATACAGCCTGAACTTGGAGGCTTTCAACATACAACATACAATTAAGATTAACAGTATTTATAATTAATGTTAAAAGTATAATTGATGAAATATGAAAGACAGAATCATAGCAAATTCCTATTGGTTTACCATGTTATTTTTGTATGCAAATACAAAAAGAGTGCACTAAATAATCTTGAAGGGGAATTGAAGGAGGTTCTATTCGATGTTGCCGATGTTGCATCTAATTCAGATTTTGAAATTCTCGAAATAGAATATGATTTGGATCATGTATATTTACTTGTCAAAAGTTATCCGAAAGTTAGTATATTATCCATCATAAGAAAGCAGGGATAAGTTGACGCTTACATTCCCTGAGCTAAAGCCTCAGGGGTTTTAACGCTGCCTGCTATAAATATATATCTTTAAACCTTTTGAATTTCCGGTGTGAATTTTTTGAAAATTTTTCAAACTCCTCAATTTATTTTCCAAGCTCTTTAAGTCTTTTCGGCCGCCTGAGAAGATAATAAAAAAATGCTCCCAGAATATAGGTAAAGACGATTAGAAGAACCCAGATCAGCCGGGTATTTTTCTTATCTGTCTCCTTTCGTAAACAATCAGATAGAGTCCAGGCCCAGAGTAGAAAAGAAACTAGGTAGAGCCCTCCTAAAATCAAGAGGATAAAAGAATATTGGTTCATATTGCAGCTCCTGAAAGTCGGGCCCAGGCCCAAACTTTTGGACTTAAATTGCCCTTGCTGAAGAAAAGGGAGCAAAAGGTCTTAAACTGTTTGTTTTTAGATGCTTAGTAAACCTCCAATTGCCCTTTTCCAGCTCTTATATCCTTAAATCCTTTTCAAACCTTAGCAACCTAAAAGAGAGTAAAAACACAAAATAAATAATAAAACTTGCAATCAGAAAGGTGTTAGCTCCAAGCTGCCCGTAGAAAAACCCTCCAAGAATAAGCCCGCTTATGCTTGCAAGCCCTCCAAAGCTGCTCGCAAACCCCTGAACGGTGCCTTGGGAATCTTTTCCTGCAAATTTAGAAAGTAAGGAGAGAAAAGAAGGCCACATAAGCCCGTCTCCAACCGCGAAAAACCCAGCTGCAAGGTAAATTAAAAAAAGATTTCCAGGGATCAGAAGCAGAAAATTCGTGCCAAGTAAGAAACAACCAAAAATCACAAGATTGGCCTCAGAATAACGCTTTGAAGCTCTTAAAAGCCCTGGCCCTTGGACAAAAACCAGCAGGGAACTCAAAACCGTAAAATAAAGCCCCATATCCACAATGCTCCAGTCGAGTCTTGCAATTGCATGCAAGGGAAAAGCGGTATAAAAAAGGTTGAATCCGAAAAAAATCAGAAAATAAAGCCCGAACATATAAGAAAGAAAAGGCAGCTTCAAAAGCTCCTTAAAACCCAGAGCTTCAACCTCGCTTGAGTTTCTACATTCCCTTAATTGATAGCCAAAGATTTTTCTCACATTTTGGCCTTCCGGAAGAGGAGTTTTTCCCCTTTCGGCCAACCCAAAAGCGCACTCCTTAGACTCAGGCAAATAAACCACAATCAGATAGACTCCAAGAAGAGAAATTAGGACTGCTCCGAATACGGGCAAAGCTTCCCCATATTCAGTAACACTCAAAAGTCCAGCCAGGGCAGGGCCTATAATAAAGCCCAAATTAGTAGAAATTGCCATCCTGCCAAAGCTTCGGTTCCGCTCCTTTTCTGGCGTGATATCAGCCAGATAAGCGTTGGCTACCGATACATTTCCCCCAGTTAATCCATCAAGGGCCCGGGCAAAGAAAAGCACTGCAAGAGGGAGGGTAAAAACAAAACTTCCTACAAGGTCTGAGTCTACCTGAAGAAGAACAAAAGCCGGCAGAAAAAGAGCAGCAAGAAAAATTATCCAGGAAAAAAGAGTCCCTAACTGGCTTAAAAGTAGAACTTTTTTCCGCCCATAGATATCAGACCAACGCCCAAGTAAAGGCCCTCCGACTAGCTGGCAGGCAGGATACATGGAACTTATAAGCCCGTAGACAAAAGCATTTCCTCCAAGCCTTTCCACAAGGAAAACAAGGAAAGGTAAAACAATGCTAAAGCCCAGAGTGCCTATGAAGTTTACCGAAAGGAGGGGAAGAAGAGAAGGCTTTTTCACATCCTTTTCCAGAAGCTGACTGCTCTTAAGCTCGCCTTTAATTTCTCCTTCAGAGCTCTCCTCAGGCACTTTTATAGCTTCTTTGCCTATTTCTCCTTCAGCCTTTTTTTTTACTTCTCCTGCTACTCTTTCTGCGGGCTTTCCTAAATCAGCTCTTTCCCCAGGAAGGAGGCTTCTCACTCCCCTCTTCATAGCCAGATATTTGTTTTTCCTTCAGATACGGTTTTGCCTGTACCCCCAGCCCTTTAAAGGCTTTCAGGTTCGGCTTACTTCACTTTTTCTAAGCCAGTCAATATCAGACTGATAAAGAAGCCGCAGATCTTTGAGCCCCAATTTTAGCATGGCCACTCTGCTGACCCCAAGCCCCCAGGCAAGAACCGGGGCTTTAATCCCAAAGGGTTCGGTAACTTCCTTTCGGAAGACTCCGGCTCCTCCAAGCTCAACCCAACCAAGCCCTTCAACATAAACTTCAGGCTCAACACTTGGTTCGGTATAGGGGAAATAGCCGGGCCTGAACCGGACCTCCTCAAAACCCATCTTGTGGTAGAACTCAGAGAGCAGTCCGAGGAGGTCGGCAAAGGACATATCCTTATCCATGACTACTCCTTCGAGCTGTTCAAACTCAGGAGTATGGGTCGGATCAATTGTCTCTCTCCGGTAAGCCCGATCTATACAGAAAGCCTTTACTGGAGGTTTTGGGTGAGCAGCCAGATATTTAATAGTAATCGAGGTTGTATGGGTTCTAAGCACGTTCTTTTCTGCAAGGCTCGAATTCCATTTTCCCCCCCAACCACAAGAATCAAGCGCTCCTCCGGATTCGTGCATGGCTTGGACCACTTCTGTGAACTTTTCAGGAAGAGGGCTGCGACTGGCAAGGTGAAAGGTATCCTGCATATCCCTAGCCGGATGGTCTTGGGGCTGGAAAAGGGCATCAAAATTCCAAAAGGAGCTCTGAACTATATCCCCTTTGATCTCGGTAAACCCCATCTCAAGAAAGATCTGACGCATCTGTTCGATGAGCCTATGATAGGCATGGATTTTTGAGCCGTACACGGGTTTTGGCTTTATATGAATATTATAGGGCCTGTAATTTTTAGCTTTCCAAGCTCCGTTTTTCAAAAGTTCGGGAGTTATTTGAGCAACCTCTGCTTCGATTTGCAGCCCTTCGGAAGCAAGGGCAGAGCCTTTGGAAGTGAGCGAAATAGTCCTGAATTTTTCTTCCTGCTTGGCTACGAGCTTTCTTTTGAGCAAAGCTTTTAAAAGCTTTTCAAGCTTGGGGAAATTTGGAAGTTCAGCAAGCCTTTTTGGTTCGGCTCCAAAAGCAGCAAGGAGCTCCTCGTCCTTTCCAAACTCTGCCTTTCCTGATGGACTTATCACTCCAGCTTCTATTTTTGCCCAACCCTTCCTAACAAGCCATCCTGTTGCAATGCCTATAATTTTTGGGGAAAAGCGAGCTCTGAGCTCATTTAGAGAAAGGGGCCCGTCAAGTCCTTTAAGAACCTGCCGTTCAGGAAGACCCTCTTTGACATAGGTCTTTCCTTCTTTGGTTAGAGAATAGCTTTCGACAACCTTTTCGGAAACGATTGCAAGCCCTTTTTCTTCAAGCAGGAAAGCTGCCTGCATTGCTGCATCCACCTGTACCCCCGAACTATTTTCAAGTTCTAAAGGGCTTAGGGATTCAACTGCTTGCAGGGTAAGCAGGACTTTTTTTTCATTAAGCGTAAGATTTTCCTGGGCATTCATAGCAAGATCAAACCCTGATTTTTTAAAAAGATTCCTTTGAAATATTTCATTCTTTCTTATAATTAATTCCGTACTCGTCAAGCTGCTCGCGGGCAAGTTCCCGCTTTTCCTGATGATCCTTAAGGAAATCATACATAAGTTCGGAAGCCAGCTGCTTGCAAGCGCCACACATCCTTTCTCCAGCAAGGCACTCTTTCCTAATTTCTAAAAGTTCCTTATCGTCTTCTATGAGATGGAAGAGCATAAGTTCAAAGACTGAACATTCATCGGGTTTTCCGCCCTCTTTTTTCTGCTCTTCAAGAGTTACACAGCCTCCGGTTTTGGCCTTTTTGACTTTTTTGGCGCCTGCCTTTGGAGCTTCTGTAAGGGCTATGTGGCTGTCAGGAATACTGCTTGACATTTTGCCTCCCTGCAACCCGCTCATAAAGCGATGATAAGTGGAGGCCGGAGGTAAAAAGGCATAACCTCCGAATTCCAAGGCTACTTCCCGAACGATTTTTTCAAGTTTTTCAAAACCAGAAGGATCAGAAAATTCCAGGATATCCAGATGTTCTTCGTAGAGACGGACCTTTCCAGGGATGCGATTTTTAAGTTCCTTAAGAGCTTTTGCAGGAGCGGCCTTTCCCCTTACACTCATATACTTCTTCCCATTTTTATCTTCCCGAGCCTCAAGCCTGAACATATTCATTTTGCCTGCCAGCCCCCGAGTTAGCCGGAGATGGGGATCCTGATCAGGTCCCGCAGGCACTACCACGGGCTTTGGACCTCCGTATTCGGCAAGTTCAGGCTGGAGGATATCCGCAGCCTGAGTTGCCACGCTGAGCATATGGGAAAGATTGGTTTCTCCAGAAAAACCGTAGATTGCACTCAGCTCTGAAAAATTAACTTTAGTTCCGAGCTCAAACGCCAAATCCTTGACGTTTTCGCATTCGGACTGGAAATAAATATGACCTTCTGGCTTGAAACCAAGCGCTATCAGACTCAGGACATATTCTTCAACCCCTATTTCCTTACATTTAGGCCAAGAAAACCCGCGTACAGAAAAAGCTTCCCTGTCTGCAATCCCGAAAAAGGCATCTGCTCCCTGTGCCTGATGCCAAATAAGTTGTTCCATGACCATCTTATGCCCTAGGTGGACTTTCCCTGAAGGCATAAACCCATCCATCGCAGAAAACGGAGTTCCTTCCCGCATAGCTTTTGCAACCTGGCCATAGTCCCTGTGTCCGAATATGATCTTTCTCCGCATGTACTTATGGGGATTCGGGACCTCGGGCAGTAGCGCTTCAAAAGGAGAAATCCCGAATTCTTCGAATAATTTGGAATAATCACTAATCTCGCCTGAATTCCAGGGGTCAAGTTTCGTGTTCATAAATTCCCTCAATAGCCACCAGTTTTCCTTTGTTCCTAAAGGTTTGGAGTGGCGGTAATTTTTACGGAATAGTTAATATAAATTATTATCCTGATACCAAAGAACGTCCAGAATATATTAAGTGCTGGATAATGTATCGGATATATTAAGTATTAATCCTGTTTTCATTTCAAGAGTATTATTTAAAAACTCAAAGCCGGGAAATTTTTTCAAAGGCATACGGGAGCTTTGCCCCTTCTGGAATTCGATCCACAAGTTCCAGAAAACTCGGATCCTGCATCGGAGGACGAAAGTTTTGCCTCTGAAAATAAGGAGCAGCCCTTATTTTCTGCCAGCCTTCTTTAAGGGAATTTTCTCGGACATTTCCAAAGCTGAAAGGAGGATAGGGGCCCGGTTTTATGAAGCCTTCGGCCGTGACATGCAGCCAGCGCCGGCCTTCCATGGCCCCGAGCATCTGGCCTTCAAAGTAACTGTTTGCAAACAGCCTTGGCCCTTCCGGACAAGAATTAACTTCCCTATAAAGCTTAAGAATTACTTCCCTATCTTTTTCAGAAAAAAGGTGCTCTTTTCCGGTTTTTGGCATGGCCTCCCAAACTGAAAATTCGTGTACTCCAAGCGCCTTAGCAAGGGCATAAAGCTCCCGGAGCTCCCCTATATTCGAAGAGGAGATATGCGTTGTCATAGCCACAGTTAAGCCAGCTTCAAGGGCTGTTTTTATGGCCGAAATCGCGTTTTTGTAGGCTCCGTTCGAATTCCGGATTGCATCGTGTTTTTTAGGATCTGTAGAATAAATTCCCACCATAAGAGCATGGAGTCCAGCCTGCTTCAGGCGCTTTGCAGTTGTTTTAGAAAAGTCCGTACCCCAAGTAGAGCAGTTCACTATGGCACGTTTTTTATCCACATAATCAAGAAGCTCAAAAACCTCAGCTCTCAGAAGAGGATCGTTTTCCGTGAAGGTAAGAATCATAGCTCCAAGATCCAAAGCTTCGTCAAGGACTCTTTTGAGGGTTGCAATATCAAGCTCGGCTTTTCTCTCTTCCAGAGAAAGTCGGGCCGAATTCTGGCGGGTAAGTTCAATAGAAACGGTTTCAGGAAGGGATTTTCCTATTGCAAACTGTATTTCCGCCAAAAGCAACCTTTTAAAAGCCGGGCTTGGAATCGGAGGCAGCCAAGCAGAAGGAATGATTCTTTGCTCCTCTATCAGAGCCGGTTTTTCCTCTCTCAGCCGTTCATTGATCTTTTTTAGTATGGGGCCAAAAGCCCCTTTCAGAATCCCACTAGCTTCGAGCTGCATCAGCTTCCCGCCTGCCTGCAGCCTGACGGAAAGGCCAGGAACCGAGAGCAGTTCCAAGGGCTCTGCGACCTCGGTCCAGGTAAAGTCGGATTCCATGTTTTTCTCTGGGCTCAATTCTTAATTCCTCCTGCTTGGGTACAAAGTATTTTCAGGCCTGCCTCTGATAAACCAGTAACCCCAAAAAAGAAAGACTTAGGTTAGAAAAGAAGAAAATAGAAATAAAAAGACTTAGAAGTGAAACAGCTAGGAAAAAAGGAAATTTTCCTCTTCCCAGCCCTCATTTATTTTCGGAAAGTTCTAGCTTTTTAAAATTTCAGACAAGATCTGCAAAAGCTAAGTTTCCGCTAATTCTCTTCACTTTTATCTTGACGACATCGCCTTTCTTGGTTCTGGGCACAAAAATAGTATACTTATCCACTTT
>JAQUFK010000095.1 GCA_028684695.1 Methanosarcinaceae archaeon
AAGCCGCGCGCAAATTGCTTGCAGAACACCGACAAAACCTAGTAAACGGCCTCATCTACGTAAAAGAAAAGGGTGTTATCGAACTTGAAAATCTGCAGTACTTTGATGCAGGCTCAGAGATAAAAGAAACCATAGTTGGCATAATTGCGGGTATGAGCTCAACAATTGTACCAAACCGAAACCTTCCAATCATCGCTTTTGCAAACAGCGAAGAAGGGATTAAAGTTTCGGCCAGAGCCACTCAGGATCTAATCCGAAAAGGAGTAAACCTCTCAGAAGCCATGGAAAAAGTTTCAACTGAAGTAGGAGGAGCTGGAGGAGGCCACGATATTGCAGCTGGGGCAACGATTCCTAAAGGAAATCAAGAGGAATGTATCCAGAAACTGGACTTATTCATAGGAAAGCAGCTTAAAAAATAAAAATTAATTTAAAGTATTTAAAGTATTATATGAATGTTTATTAAAGCCTTTACTCGAATTGAACCCCTGAAATATTGCAGACCTCACAACTCGGCCCACTGCAAGATTTTTCCTCAGGCTCTTCTGCCTCCTCTTCCTCAAACTCAGAGACAAGAGCTCGAGTGCTTTCGGCAAGGACGGCTGCATTTGAAAGCGAGGCGCCTATCATGACAGCAGAAAAAATACTTTCCTTTGAAAGCCCCTTTCTCTTTGCAATCCTCATATGCATTTTCAAACAATGTTCGCAGCGCAAGGCAGAGGCCACCCCAATGGAAATAAGTTCCACGGTACTAGGGTCAAGGTTTTTAAATTCCCGCATGATGGCATTGTCATAAAGCGTCTTTGGGATAAAGATTCCCGGAAGATCTTTCATAAAATTCATAATATACGGGATTTCCCCATATTGCTTTCTGACATCTTCAAGAAGTTCAGGAATTACATTTTCAGGGTCTTCGTTTAAAATTTCCACAATGTTTTCGAGTTCCATGCAGAGTTCACCAGTGAGAATTTTGGGGGTTAGAACACCTATCTGAAGCCTGGATTTTACAGAACAGAAATTATTTTACCAAACCTTTAGTCCCTCAAGGGACAAATCTGGTTACCCGTGCAGATCTTTTGATAAGCCCTGGCCGATCATTTAATGCCTTAGCAGGTCCTGAAGTTAGACTGACCGGGTTATGTCAGGCTTAAATTAAACCTGCTTGGGCTTTGAATATCCATCAGACGTTCTGAAATTCGAATAAATAAGAGAGGATAATTTATTTTAAATTGAAAAACCAACGTCCGATTTATATTTGATTTTTATCAATATATAATTTTTCATTTTTGACCGGCTTATATTTGCAAGCTCAGAGAGAAAAACCCCTTCATCAAATTCAAGATTCTCTACTCTTTTATGAAAAGCCTCATACGGGAGTTTGACTCGAAGCCCCTTAAGCTGAAGAGTTATAGGACCTGGGGAAAGTACATTGTGGATTTCAGGAATCTGATTCTCAATTTCCTTCATAACCCTTGCAGGCAAAACAGCTAGAGGATCTTTTGCAAGCTCAGTCCTAATCTTTCCAACCAATTCCGAAACCCCTGCATTCAGGCTCTCAAGCGCTTGGACCTCTTCTCCTCGCCTGAGCCGATGCGAAACCCGACCTATGCCCCCTACGTATAGATCAGCTCCGGAAACCTCTTCGGTTTTAAGCTCCGGCCCTCCAGTAACAACAACTGGAACCTCTATTCCCTCAAAGAGCTTTGGTTTTTTATTGATAATGCAATCGCTAAAGGATCCGAAAGTAAAGACTGCAAGATCGTGTTCGTTAATTAATTTACGCTCAAAATCCTTTGAGAGAGCAACCCTTCGGCCCATACCCCGAGCAAGCCCGATCATATTGGTATTGGCTCCGGGATGCCGCAGATATTCGGCAACATCGCAGGCGGAATGGGGAAGATGATGAGAAGCCAAAGTCGGAGAGACGACCGCAATTTCCACACCAGTAAGAGGAGCTTCGAGCAGGACCCCGTGTAATTTGTCCGAAATTGCTTTTATCAGGTGGACATCCTTTTCAGGAATAAGCATAATAAGATTGACCTCGGTTCCGGTGACTATCTTCTGAATAACGTAGCCTCCAAGATCCTCAAGCAATTCAAGGATAAGCCAATGTTTATGGACGCCCCCTGAATAAAGATAGGGTAAAAGTACTACTCCCATCCTCACACCCCTCCTTTTGTCCTTTCCAGAGCTTCAAGCATTTTCCCAGCCTCCTCAATCCATTCTTTTTTAAGAGCGTCTTCGGAAGCTACAAAAACAAACTTTTGACCCTTAAAAAGGTGATACCGAACTCGGAAACCTTCCGGAGTCACCCGAATTGCAAAATCCACAAGATTTTCATGAAGGGTATGTCGAGGATCCGCAACAACCAGATTCTCAATAAAGGGGGCCACTTTCAAAGGATTTTCGACAACTACCGCCACAGTCCAGCGGTCAGGCTGTTTTATATTCGCTTTTCCATAACGCTTCCAGAGAAGCCGCAAAAGCTCTGGCAGATACTGTTCTTTTTTAATAGAGATTCGCACCTCTTTTTCGGTTGCGACTTTCGCTTCCACTTTGGCAATATCTGCAGTTGTTAGGGCAGAGCCAATATCTCGCAGGAGAAGCGCCATCTGAAAAAGAGAATCTTCGGGCCTGAGAATCACTTTAAGCCTGCCTATAGCCGGGGCAAGCTTGAGACTTGAGATATTGTCCTCAAGGATCTTTTTATAAAACCCGGCTTCCGAGGGGATTGCGGCCTCCACTATAAAAGTCTCAAGCGCATCCATTTTTATTCCTCCACATAACCTGAAGCAAGCAAAGCCGCCCCGACTGCGCCTATAAGATGAGACTCTCTTGGAACGATAACATCAATTTTCAAAAGATCCCCAAGGGCTTTTGGCACTCCTTCAATTAGAGAAGAGCCCCCAACCAAGATCAGAGGCTCTTTTACATCTACTTCCTGAAGCTGTTGTTCAAAGAGCTGCTCAATCACACTATAACAGGCTGCAGCTGCCACGTCTTCCGGACTTGCTCCTTTTGCAAGTGAGTTGACCAGAGACTGTATTCCAAATACGATACAGTAACTGTTCATGGTAACGTTTTCCTGCATCCCTTTTACGGCTAGAGTCCCAAGCTCAGTAATATCCACTCCAAGCCTTTTTGAAATCATTTCAAAAAAGCGCCCTGAAGCTCCGGCACAGATCCCTCCCATAGTAAACATCCCAGGAATTCCATCTTCTACTGAAATGGCTTTGTTATCCATTCCCCCGATATCAATAACTGTTGCCGGGCCTTTCTGAGTATCCGCAAGGTAGACAGCTCCTTTGGAGTTGACTGTGATTTCTTCTTGGACAAGCTGAGCTTTGAAATGTTTGCCTACAAGAAAGCGCCCATACCCTGTAGTTCCAAGAGCCTGAACCTCTTTTCGTGTAACCTTTGCCTCTTTTAAAGCCTGAGAGTAAGCATCCTCTGCGCTTTCCAAAACCTTTGTGGTCGGAACCCAGCCGCTGCCAATAATTTTATTATCCTTCATAACTACGGCTTTTGTGGTTGTGGACCCTGAATCAATACCTGCCGTAAGACCGGTCTGGGCTTCCCGGGCCAGCAGATGCCTTCTTCGGGCAACGGTAGTTAGAGCTTCTAGCCGGGTAAGCAAAGTGCCTGCGCTTGTACGTTCTGTAAAAGAATAGCTGATTACCGGAATGTTCGAATGTCTGTGGATATATCGTCTGACTTCGTTTCTTACAATCGCAGCTTCCGCACAGCGGAAACAGGTCGTGATAAAAACCCCATCCACATGGCTCAAACCCTCAACAACGGCTCTGGCCCTAGCCATCATGAGCTTGAGATCTCCGCTTGCAACTTCGAGTCCGAACTCTTTTCCTATATTATCAATTAGATCCACATCAACTTCAGGATAAATGAACTTCGCATTTACCTGTTTAGCTGCGGCTTCAAATTCAGGCTGAACCCCAGCATACTCGGACCCGCAGGAAACAAGAGCAATTTTTACAGTCTCAAGTTCGTCAGAGCTCATGGAATTTCCTCCCTGAGAGAATCATTTTTCTTTTCAAGCTTGACCTTCCCTTTCTTCTCCTCAGCCGCCTCTCCTTTAAATTCTTCGGCGTTTCCGGACTGTGGATCCAGCTTTTTTTCCCCGGAAGCTTTTGAAAGATTTTCAAGGAAAACTGAAATATTGTACACGAATTCCCGAGCCTCAAAATTGGATTCTGGATACTTTACCTCAAGGATAGGAATCTCCTTTGACCGCACCAGATACTTCATCAATTCATTCGTACGATTGCAGCCTACGCATCCGAAGTTAACAGGCGGATTTTCAACAATGATTGCCGCTTCTGCCTCTTCGATCAGAGGCCCAATAAGAGACATACGCCCACGAACTCCTGCCGGCACTTCGACCGCTGCAAAACGCAATCCGATTTTAGGATCTTCCGGGGTAATGTTTACCGGGGGAGAGTCCAAACTTATATTCGTTACTTTTTCACGCACCTGATTCATAACGACAAGGGGTTTATGCCCGAAGCGTTCTACCAGATCAGCCAAGATCAGGCTGTTTACAGGATAAATAAAAACCTTAAGCAATTCCTCTCACCTCGCAAGTTCAGTTTCAATAATCCGCTCAAGTTCCGAAACTTTCAACCTGCTTTTTTGTTTTTTCAGCTCTTCCGGAGGGCCCTTTCTCTCAAGTTCGTCAAGGGCTTCTCCTATTGCAGGGAGCATTTTCACTTCTTCTCGGAGGAAATGAAAACCCGGTCTTGGCCCTCCACCCCGGACAGCCCGGCAACGCCTTTCATCCCCTGCAGGAAAACCCCGGTCTTTTACAAAAATATGATTTTTGTCCAGCTGCCGGATCTCTTCTGTAACCTGCAAAACGTCGGTTTCAGGCCCGGTAACAATAAGCCCAAAACAGGTTTCTTTTACTGTAACTGGAAACTCAGACTCATAAATTTTCATGGCCGCATCCACAGGCAGTACCTTCTCCGAACTGATTACAATAATTTTTGTAATCTCTTTTTCTGCTTTCATAAATTTCTTCTCCCCTGCCAATTTTTGACCGGAATGACTTTTTCCCGGCATTTAAATCCACCTCCGGAGGTAGATTTACTCCTTTTCCTCCCCTCGCTCCGAACCTTTTGCTTCCCTTACGTAAATTACGTCTCCTTCCCGGACACCTTTAAGCTTTTCAAGCTCTAGGATCCGGCCTATTATATTCGTAGACGAAAACTTTTCTCCGGTCGGGCCAAAAAGTTCGTCTGCTACGAGCCTGACTCCAATATTTCCCATTCTTTTTGCGGCCTGGTTAGTGATTCCAATTTCTCCGGCCAGCACTTTTCCTTTCGGGCTGTTTTCAGGCATGATTTCCATGTATCTTACGGCATTTTTTTCAGCCCGGAAAAGATAGGTATTTTCATAGACCAGCTGAACTGGAAGGGCTCCTACCTTTTTGGTTTTCAGCTCAAGGGAATGGCGGAAAAAGTCCACACTTTTTGGAGCCTCAGGGTAGAGTTCTACTTCTATGAGTTTGGAACTTGGAACCGCATAGGCGCTAACCTTTGCATCTCCCAAAATCTCAAGCGTAGTTGCAGGCTCCTGCCTGACAATTACCGCATCTTCTCCACTGTACCCATCCTTGACTAGTTTCACCCCTATGGCGGAAAGGACAGGCTCTACTTCCTCAAAGCTGCGACCCAGCAGATCAAGCTGGGGAGGCAGGGTCTCCACTGCAAGTTTTTGCCCTTGCTCTGCAAGTTTTATAAGCTCAAGGCCTTTTGTAACGTGCCCAACTACCGAATGGACCAGACTTGAAGGGCGATCTTCTCTGGAAACATATATTTTTCCAGTTCCGTGCCCCGCAGTCCGAACAGAAATAGCGCCTTCGGCTCTCGGCTCGAAGTTTTCATAAGGAACAGGTTCTCTTTGCAGAGATACATCAGAAATAAAAGAACTTGCAACAAAATCTACGGAAAAACTGCCTTCTCGTACAAGGGCATAAAACTGTTCTGCTCCTGCAGGAGCGTTTCTAGAAAGGGAGACTTCAACCTGCGTGTAGAGACTCATGCCTTGTTCAAGAGGAGTCGAAAGCTCGGTAGTACAGCATTTTTCCGCAAGTTCTTCCCACTTTATTAGTGGCTCGATCTTTTGGATGAAAGCTCCTCTGGAAAGGGCATGCAAAACACTTTTTCCACTCACAACTTTTGCAAATGAGCTTTCTTTGGGACTCCCGTATTCTGCAGCGTGGTTTTTTCTGGAAAAAATTAGGTGAGTGGTTTTGCTATCGAAGCCACCTGCCCCGAAAAGCACGTCAAAAGTTTCAAAATTCTGCACTCCACGCACCGGTTTTAGATCGGCTTCAAAAGGACCGAAAGCTACAGCTTCGGGCCCAGCCCAGCGCAGCGGAGTGCCTTCATAAGCTTTGAAAGAAGCGGCCCATAATTTTCGGGAAGGGGAATCGAAACTTTCAAGTTCGATTCGAATTTCCCCTTTATTTGTCCGAATTGTGTATTCGCTGACCTGTTCGGCCAGCCGCCGTCCCGCTTTCTTTAAAATTCCAATCGCTGTGCCGGGTTTATAAGATACACCTGCGGCTTTGAGCGCATCTTTGAGGGTTGCGCCTGCTGGCAGGCTAAACTCCCTATCATTGACTTCAATGGTAATTTCCTCTGTCGTAATCGGGCACCTCATCTGGCCTGTATAGCTAAGGGGATGGCACTGGTTATAGATCAATATCCACGAGTTATTATTAATTAAACTCAATTAACACTGTTATTATTCTCTTTATAAATTAAAGGGTTCTCCTTTTATATATTTACTCTTTTTCATTCACGCTTCCTGCAAAGCCTCAACCCTTTCATCTTCCGTAAGTTGGGAGAGAACTTCCTCAGGCTTTCCAAGCGCAACGATTTTTCCGTTTCGCATAAGGGCTACCCTATCGCAGATTTCATTTACGAAATCCATGTCATGGGAAACAATAACAAAAGTTTCCCCAGTATCTTCTCTGGCCCTGAGAATGGAATTTGTAACCGAAACTTTTGTAATTGGATCCATAGTCCCGGTCGGTTCATCCATAATAACAATTCTAGGCTCTTTTATAAGCACCTGAGCAAGCGCTATCCTATGCCTTTCTCCTTCACTCATTTCATTAGTCATCTTGGGCATAACCGCTTTTGCCTTTTCCTCATCAAACCCGGCTGCCTTAAGAGTCATTAAAGCTTTTCTAACCCCAAGTTCATAAGGTAAATCCAAGCTAATTGATTCGGTCAAGTTATCGATTATGGTACTGTGAGTGTAAAGCCCATACTCCTGATGCAAAAAACCCATGTATTTTGTGGCTCTGCCCTTATTGTTTACTCCGAGGACGGTCATATCAACCCACTCGTCTCCTACCCGAACTTCAACATCTCCGGAAGTAGGAGGCAAAATTCCCATCAGGATTTTAGAAGTTGTGGTCTTGCCTGCCCCACTTACCCCCACAAGCCCAAAGATTTCTCCTTCCTTTACGTCAAAAGAGATATTGTCAACTGCCCTTACAACTCCCCGATCCACCGAGATATAGCGTTTTGCAAGGTCTCTGACCCTGATTATGGGCTCTCCAATGACCGCATTTTTCTCCCGTCTAACCATGGAAGCGCTTTCCATAAAGGTTGCAGAAACCTCAAGAGGATCGCCTTCAGCCTTAACTTCCCCGTTTTCAAGAAGGATTGCCTTGTCTGCCATTTCCTCAATAACCTCAGGCCAGTGCGAGGTCAGGAACATGCTCATACTGTATTTTTCAACAGCTTTCATGATGGTCTTGTGCACAAGATTTGCAGTCATGGGATCAAGAGTACCCGTAGGCTCATCCGCAAGCAAAAGCAAGGGATTTCTTACAAGCTGCCTTGCAAGTACCACTCTTTGTTTTTCCCCTCCGCTCAACTCCCTTGCAACATGCATCATGCGGTGACGAACTTGCTGAAGAAGGCCATGGCCGTCTTCACTTCCTCCCGGTTGAGCCG
>JAQUFK010000096.1 GCA_028684695.1 Methanosarcinaceae archaeon
AGAGAAGAGTTAGATATTGGAGTTATTACATCTGTTCCAAGGGCTGCAAAAGGAATTGCAGCAAAGATGAATATTGAAAAATTACTAGATATTAAAATTAATTGCTGTGAAAAATTCAGAAAACAGATTGAATAAAAATCTGAAAACATTCTGTGCCTCAAAAAAACATCCGAAAACTAGTCTATAAGACAAGGAGCTTCCCTATTTTGATTTCAAATTAAGGGAATATTAGGGGAGCTTCCTCCTCTTTTTCCGCTCTTTCTTTTTATACGGAACCGATTTATTTTCGTAATCAAAGAGCTCTGCGAATCGAATTCTAATCCCTGTCTAAATGCTGAAGCTTCAAATCGGAGTGTGTAAAAATGAGTGAAGAATATCATTCTGAAGACCTGAAAAGGTCTATTGACTGGAAGCAGGGGCTTGCAATTGCACTTGGGGTTCCGGTGCTTATCCTGCCTTCTATTGGCTACTTCACAAACTATGTCTGGGCTTTTGCAATCTTAATCTGGACCCTTTCGGTATTTCAAGGTTTTATGCAAAATTTTGCTTATGGGGAACTTGCAACAATGTTTCCGAAAGCTTCGGGCTTGCCAGGTTATGCTCAAAGCGTTTTTAAAACGAAAGATAAAAACTCAAAGTATGATAAAAGCAAACTCCTTGGAGGATTTAGCGCCTGGAGCTACTGGTTTGCCTGGAATCCAGTGCTTGCAATTTTTGCTCTTCTGATAGGAAGCTATCTTCAGGGGCTGGTTCCGGCTTTTGCGGGGACTTCTAAACTCATACTTTCTTTTGGAGTAGGGGTTTTTGTCTATCTTTTCTTAATCCTAATCAATTATAAAGGGCTTTCAAAAGGCGCTACCCTTGGGTATATTCTTGCAGGGCTTGCTCTTGTCCCCCTGCTTCTAATTACAATTGCTCCTTTTGTTACAGGTCATTTTGAACTGAGTAATATAAGAAACGCTTGGCTTCCGACAGATTGGGCTTGGGATCTCCCTCACATCCTGATTCTGCTCGGGCTTTTTGCAATGGCCCAGTGGAGTGCCTGCGCTTGGGAAACTGCAGCCATTTATGGACCTGAATACAAAACTCCAAAATCTGATGTTCCAAAAGCCCTTTTTGTCTGCGGTTCTATCTGCCTTGTGACATTTATTTTGGTTCAAACTTCCTGCACCGGAACGCTTGGAATTAAAGGAATTCTGGCCGAACCCTTTTCACCAATGCTGCCCCTTGCACAACTCACATTGGGCCCGGTAGGAGGCGCAGTTGCGATACTCATGCTGATTGCGGCAATGGTGCTTATAATCCAAACTGCTTTTTTAGGAGCTTCTAGAGCTATGTACTCTCTTTCCAGGGAAGGTAACCTGCCTGAGTTTTTCGGGAAAATGAATTCTTATGGAACTCCTGTAAATGCTATGGTCGTTATTGCTCTCTTTAACCTCTGCTTGATTTCGCTAAAAACTCCTGCTGCAATTCTGGCAGCATCTTCTATAGGCTACGTTTTTGCAAACGGAATTAGCCTTTTTGCTTATGTTAAAGCCAAAGTGAATCCTGAATTCGCTTCGCTTGCAAGACCATTTAAGGCTCCAAGAGGCTGGCAATACATTGCCATGTTTTTCGGACTTTTTAATCTTCCCCTTTGTCTTGGGGGCGTGATCTATCTAAACAGTCTTGAAGTTGGCTGGACCTCGACTATAGTTGGCTTTGTGGTACTTTCTCTTTATGTTCCCCTCTGGCTCTACTCTCAAAACGAAGTTTCAAGTAAAAAGGCTGCACTTCAGTCCGAATCCATACTTTCAGACTAAACCAGCACTTAAAAAAACAGGAAATTAAGCCTTATTTTTAGGCTTATTATCTTTTTTATTTTTTAGCATTTATTTTCTAGGGCCTTGAATATTCCTGCAAAATTAGCAAATCCGAATTAATTTTTAAGTTCACTTTCCAAAGTTTCTACGACCGTTTTTAGAACTTTTATCCTTGAATAGCGTTTGTCATTTGCTTCTACGACAGTCCAGGGGGCATATGAAGTGCTTGTCCTGCGAAGCATTTCATCGATCGCTTCTTCGTATTCTTCCCATTTACTGCGATTTCTCCAGTCTTCAGGAGTAATTTTCCAGCATCTGGAGGGGTCATCTTCTCTACTTTTAAATCTTTTATATTGGGTTTCCGGGTCAATATGAAGCCAAAACTTAAGGATAATCGTCCCACTGTCAACCAGTATTTCTTCAAACTCGTTAATTTCTCGATAAGCCCGTTTCCATTCCTCTTCACGGCAGAGTTTTTCTATTCTTTCTACCATGACTCTTCCATACCAGGTTCGGTCGTAGATCGTGATATGTCCAGCTTTTGGGATTCCTTCAAGGAAACGCCAGAGATAGTGGTGAGCCTTTTCAAGATCGTTTGGAACTCCAACCGGAACTACTTTATAGAGTCTGGGATTCAATTCTTTAACAAGCCTTCGAATATTTCCTCCCTTTCCAGCTGCGTCCCAGCCTTCAAAAGCCAGGATAAGGGGGCGTTTTTTCCGGAAAAGTCGGTACTGGAGTTCTCGGAGTCGGTACTGTAAATCCTTTTTTGCTTTTTTGTACTCTTCAGCTTCCAGATTTTTTGATAAATCGACTTTCTCAAGAACAGAAGCTGTGAGTTCGGGTATTTTTGGAGAAGTGTTATCAAGGTATCTAAGAGTATTCTGAGCTGGGGTACGAGTTACTTTTTCTATCTGCTCTTTCATTGCTTCCATTACGGTTGTAACTACTTTTGCGGAAGCGAAATTATGATCCGTGGCCTCAACAATAGTCCAGGGAGCATGGGAAAATTCGGTTTTTACAAGCATATGTTCAATGATTGGCAGGTATTTTTCGTATTTATTTACGATATCTAGATCCTCTTTTTTGCAACTTATATAGCCTTCATATCCATCTACGATTAGGGGGATATCGTATTTCATTAGTTTTTGAAAGCGTTCTTTCTGATAAGTTTTGTCAATATGTAGGAAAAATTTGATGATTAGGTAGCCGTCATCGGCAAGCTGCCGCTCAAAATAGTTTATTTCATGCAAATATTTTTCAAATTCATTTCTTGCTTTTTCGGGGCTATATTTTTCCATAACTGCTCTTGAATACCAACTTCTATCAAAAATAGCAATCCTTCCCCAGGCCGGAATTTTTGTCCAGAAGCGCCAGATAAACGGTTTTAGAAGTTCAGTCGGTGCAGGATCGTTGATGGCATGGTATTCATATCCTCGGGGATCGAGGGGTAAGATAAAGCGGTTTATTATCTCCGCAATGCCACAAGCATGCCACCCTTCAAAGACAAGAATAATTGGGATTTTTAATTCCCAGGCTTTTCTTTGAAGTTCTCCAAGTTCTGAGCCAAGAACTTTCATATTTTTATTAAATTCTTTGTCTTCTAGTTTTCTTGTTAAATCAATATTTTCAAGCATGGCTATTTCCACATTTCCAGTTTACTTATATAGGAGAGCTTATCTTTATTAATTATATCATTTGTGGTAATTTTTATATGTATTTCTGGAAAACTTCTTAGTCCCGCGTCGAGTATATATTATACTATACATAGGTTTTACGCCCCTCTTTTATGTACATAGTGCGGAGATAGTAATCTAATGTATATAATGAACTATAATATCGAATATAAATTACATATACGCAGACCCGCATGTAGTACAGTTGATTATATATAATATCTTATGTACACTTTGGAGCCGTCTCTGAGTATCGTATATATAAAGGAGATGTTCATTTATATGTAGTTGTTATAGTGAATATTATCTTCTATAGTACTAAATGTTGAGCCTGTAACCTACATGCAATATACTGATGTATATAATATTCTGAATACTACGATAATAGATCTAAAAAAGATGGAAATTACTATAACCTGATATATATTCTTAGTGCCACTACTGTCTGTAAAACTGCACATATAGGTGCTATATCTAGTTTAAGAAGTACTTTGCGTGAGTTAAAATCGGCCTATGTTTATAAATATAATATTGACACGTTTAGTCTAGCAGTGGTAGTGCGATTAGAGATAACTCCACATAAGGAAAATTCCATATTTTTTAATACAAAATGTTGTCTCTTTATCCGATATTAGAGAATTAATCCCTTTTTTCTCTTGGTTTGTTCATATATATTATAGGTACAGACTTTTCCAGTCCATTCCTTTTCCTTGAATATGCGTTTCTCTATGTTTTTTTGCATTAAAGCCCCCGGTAATCGGGGAGATCAAGCTTATTCATATATGATTTGGAACGATTGGCTTTTAAAAAACAGACCAGAATTTGGATATTTGAATTTGGAAAAGTCCATTCATATATTATATGTGAATACTTCCAGATATGTCTACTTTCAAAGTCTTAAATTCCATATTTTTTAAGATTATATAGGCAAATATGACTCAGATAAATATTATTATTAGAAGTAATAATTAATCCGTGAAATTATTATATATCTCACAGAACTTTGAAGCTCCTTTTAAATCTAGATTCTATGAGAGTCTTTTTCAATTTTTTGGATTTAGTTTGGCCCCTTTGTCCATAAACAAGGAAACCGTTCCATAAAAAAATTCAAGTCCGCATCACATAGGAGAATACGGGAGCTTATCTCAAAACTATGTATTTTATAGGGAGGTTGTATCAATAATTGTTGACGATATAAAACATATCAATCCTTTAAGAAATAATATATTTTATCAAAAGTGAAACTGAGATTCTGATTATCCTTATGTATTAATATAATAGTACATAAATGCTTAATTAGACTTGCTCCTGTTAAAAGCTAAAAGCTAGCGACGCCCTAAAAGGAGCGTCGCAATCATTATTACACCTTTTCTTTAATAGATTCCGCAATTTTTAACATTTCAGCTTTTTCAATATATCCAATTAGGCTAAATTCAACTTCTCCTATATTCCATTTTAAGAGTTTCATATCCCCAAGTATTTCCAGATATTCTCCCTCCTTTCCATTGATACTAACCGTTTCAGCTATCTCATCTCTTGGAGTGGCTTTTAGCTTTTCCTGAGTTTCAGCATCATATATACATTCTATAAGGAAAAGAGGATCATTCTCTAACTGATATTGCAAGGAAACGCTTTCTAAAGGTTGACCTTCCAGCTCAAGCTGACTATATTTGTGAACAGAGATTGAAGAGTCTAAAACATACCCTTCTGGCAAATATTCTGGAAACAGAATCTCAAAACTTACCTCAGACTTGGCTTCTTCCAGACTAACTTTTTTAGGCATCTCCATCTCTTTTAGATCTTTTATCGTAGCTCCTTCTGGAATTTCAAATACGAATTCTGAGTCCGGAATTCCGGTATTGACTTTCAGATCTTGAATCTCAAATTTGTGGGTAAGATTTCCTTTACCATTATAGATTTCACTTCTGAGATTCATCCAGGTTTCCGTATCAACCCAAGCCTTTACCTTTGAGCAGCCCAAGAAAAAATCCTCATTTGAACTTATTTCTAAAATATAAGTAGGCCTTCCGTCAATTTCTTCTGTGCCCAGAAGGGAGACTTCACTTCTGTTCATGTAATTCTGCACCATACTTAAATAGTCGGTTTCCGAAGTCCCTTCTATATCAGGCATCTCCGATTTTATAACAATGTTTGTCTCAGGAGTATACATCCACATAAACTTTCCGTCTATAACAGATATAACTCCTTTACCATCTCCTCCTGTTACAATGCCTTTTGAGAAGTTAGGCTTCTTATAAAAAATCTGGATTACACTTTCAGTAGCTTTTTCTCCATTGGCATAAAGAGTAATATACTCCGTGTATGAGTAATCCTCAATTCCCTCATACTTTTCCTGCATAGTTGCTGCGATTTCTTCTGCACTCATCTCTTCCTGACAACCAGATAAAAAAAGAGATATAGTTATCAGGCATATCAGGATAAAGTTCTTTTTTGCGCTCATTTTGCCTATTCCTCCAAAATAGTATTTTCCCCTATCCCCTAATTAGAAGGAAGTTTATGTACTAGTAAGTATTCTGTAAATATTTTGGATTAGTATAGCTCAATAATTCCCAAAAAATAAGAGTTCAAAATTCAAGTTTAAGCTCAAAAAGCTCTTCAAAATAAGCGTATTTTTTACGAGCTCTATAAAGAGATTGGCGGATTGGAGTTTCTGCTCTAGCTTTTGTAAAAAGAGCAGTTATCTCACCCTCTGAAAAAACGGCTTTTAATTTTATAGGGGAAATTGCCTCAAGCCCTTTCAGATCATTTACGCAAGGGTTACTCAAAGGAATTGGAATAGGAACTAAACTTAAAGGCGCTTCAGCTAGCCAAATCCAGCCCAAACTATAAATATTTACATGAAAAACCCCGCAAAAATCACATTTTGTTGGGACTAAAATTCGATCTTCTGAGGAGTGATAGCTAAGGCTCAGCAAAGGCAAATCGCAGATACTACAGGAACCTACTTCATTATTTTCCAGACTGTATGCAGGAAGTTTGTTTTCCCCGACAAAGAGAATCTTTTTTTGGAGATCATACTTATAATCCATGCTTTCTACCTGTTAATATTACAGATCTCTTTTATTTATAACATGTTCTCTCAATACCTGAAAAAATTACACCTATAATTTCGAAAAGCTTGAGAAATATAGTACTTAAGAGATATTATATACAAAATCATATATTCCAAAAGGGGCTAATAATAGTACAATAAAAAAGCAAAATTTGTGATAAAAAGAAGGAGGCTCTTTCCTAAATAAGAAAATAGGTGCCAGTGGGCGCCTTAATTTCCAAACGTATATATAGAGTTAGAACTCAAATAGATATCTAAATCTGTAGAGGTGGTAATGAATGGTAAGTATCCGTGCCAAAATAAAAGCAAGAGTGGAAAAATTTATCGAAGTTGACACCACCGGGTATCGCAGAGCCATACTCTGTATCTTTGTCAAACTTAAAAAAGCAACTGTTGACGAAATTCATGAGAAACTCACTATAAAATATAATGTTTCCCGGAATACAGTTGCTTCCATGGTAGGCTACATTCATTCAAAGCTTGGGATCTTACGTTCACATAAGGAATCTTACAAAACACCAATTGTCTATTCTCTTCGGGAAGAGTACGTAGACCTTATATTAAAAATTGTAAATCCTCAAGCTAAAAAGCCTGCAAAATCATCTACTTAAACCCTCCTCCTTTAACTACTTATTTCGTGAGCTTTTTATGTCTCTTGTAAAAAACGCCCCTAGAACCTCGACAACAATAATAGTCCGGTCCGATGCTAATTATCGTATAAGCCGCAGCCGAGACCCATACTATAACCTTATGCGGCGGATTTTTCAGGAAGATGAAACGGCGGTACGGGGTCAGAAATTTCTACTTTTGATCGAAGAGCGCCAGGCAGCAGGAAAGCCTCTCCGCACAGAAGAGTGGAAATACCTGTTAGAAGAACTAAATACGGGTCGAGCTTCCTTTTATGCTATGCGCAATAAATTACTCGGAGCCGGACTGATTTCTATAACTAACCAAGAGTATAGACTTTCTGGTCAATTTTCAAAAGATCTTCTGGACATGGCTCGCTGGTGGTGGACCGCCGTTTTGAATCAATCCGAAGAAACGCTCTAATTTTTCTAAAAAATAATTTCGCCGAGGCGGCCGAAAGCTTTATATTTCAGATCTTCCTTTAGAAGATACGCTCAAAGCACAGGGATCTGTGCCTGATTATTTGCTTCATCGAAGCCCGGTAGTGTAGCGGTCAATCATGTGGGACTCTGGATCCTGCAACCTCGGTTCGAATCCGTGCCGGGCTACTAAACTATTTTGTTTATATACTCAACCTTTTGAATTTGCTTCATCGAAGCCCGGTAG
>JAQUFK010000097.1 GCA_028684695.1 Methanosarcinaceae archaeon
CAAACTCGAATACAAAAGTTCCGAAGGCGTAGAAACTACCTATAATCTTTTGAACTGCGGATTTGCAGTCTCAGCTGTGGCTTCAGCAGAAGGCGTATATCAGGCAGGCTGGGAAAGTCGTTTTGGCTATGGCTATGAGCTATTCAAGAAAGAAAATGTTCTTGAGCTTGCAAAAGTTGCGGGACAGACGGCAGTCGAACTCCTGAAAGCCAAGAGCCCTAAAGGAGGTACAATGCCGGTCGTACTTGATCAGGAACTTGCTGGTGTTTTTGCCCACGAAGCGGTAGGGCACGCCTCAGAAGGGGATCTGGTCCTTGAAGGCGATTCCATCCTTGCAAACCGGATAGGAGAAGAGCTTGCATCCCCTCTGGTTACAATAATTGACGATCCAACCCTGCACGAGTTTGGTTATTATCCTTTTGATGCCGAAGGCGTTGAGGCAGGCAAAACTGAAATAATCAAAGACGGAGTCTTTGAATCCTATCTTCATTCAAGAGAAACTGCAGCCAAACTCGGAGGCACTCCCGGAAATGCAAGGGCTCAGGGCTCTTCTATGCCTATTGTCAGAATGAGCAATACATTTATTGATAATGGAGATTCCAGTTTTGAAGAAATGCTTGAGGAAATCAAGGACGGAATCTACTTAATAGGCTCAAGAGGCGGGCAGGTTAACACCGGAGAAGGGATCTTTCAGTTCAATGCCGAAAAAGGCTATCTTATTGAAAACGGAGAGCTTAGCGAACTTGTCAGAGATGTTTCTCTATCCGGTAAAACCCTTGAGATTCTAAAGCACGTTAGCCTTGTGGGCAAAGACCTGAAAATGACTGCAGGCCGATGTGGAAAAGGCGGACAGCTCGTTCCGGTCTCGGACGGAGCCCCACACCTTGCAATTTCAAAAGCACTCGTAGGAGGTGCCTGAAAAGATGTATGAGCTTGCGAAAAAAGCCCTTGATCTTGCCGAAAAAGCAGGGGCTGAAGAAGCTGAAATCTATTACGTTTCAAACCATTCTACAAGTGTTAACTTTAAAAAGGATGCTCTGGAAAACGCAAAAGATCACAAATTAGAAGGTATAGGAATCCGGGCAAGCCTTAACGGAGCTGTAGGCTTTGCAAGCACAAACGCTCCCAAAGAGCTTGAAAACACGGTCAAAAGTGCAATTGCTTCCGCAAAAGTTAGGGAAAGCGACCCCGACTGGAAAGGGCTGCCTTCAAACCAAAAATATCCAAAAGTTGCGGGAATTTATGATAAAAGAATTGAAGGGATGGAGCTTGAGGAATGCATAGGCTACGCCCTTGAGCTTATTGAAGGCACAAAAGAATATCCAGGAGTCCTTCCGACCTCAGGTGGCTTTACCCGCGCAAAAGGCAAACAGCTGATCCTAAACACAAACGGGATTGAGGTTGAGGAAGAGTCGACCGCAATTTCTGGATTTGTGGATGTGATCACCCTTGAAGGGGAAACCTCTACAGCCTACGACTATGATATTTCCAGAAAGCTTGAGCTTGACTTTGTAAACGTAGGGAAAAAGGCCTCTGAACTGGCCCTGAAATCTAGAAATGGGATCAATGTGGAGGCTGGAAAAACAGAAGTTATCCTGCATCCTTTCGCCTTTGCAGATCTGATGGAAGCAGCTTTTGCTCCGTCTCTTGACGCCGATAATGTTCAGAAAGGCCGCTCCGGCCTGATAGGAAAAATAGGAGAAGAGCTTGCAGCTTCCGAACTTTCAATCTACGATGACGGGCTTCTCGAAGGGGGGATTGAAACTTCGATTTCAGATGACGAAGGGATTCCCTCACAAAGGACTACGGTTCTTGAAAAAGGAGTTTTGAAAAATTACCTTTACGATAACTACACCGCTGGAAAAGCCGGGGTAAAAAGTACAGGAAACGCTTCAAGAGGTTCTTACACAGCTCCTCCAGCAGTCGGACTCAGAAACTTTATAATAGCTTATCCTCAATCAGATTTGCTTTCAGAGACTACTTCAGGAGTTTTTGTAAATACCCTTATAGGTGCTCATACTGCAAACTCGCTTTCCGGAGACTTTTCAGTAGAAGCTCGAAACGCTTTTACCATAAAAGATGGGGCTCTTGAGAAACCCATAAAGTCTCTTATGCTCTCAGGCAACGCTTTTGAGATACTCAAAAATATTTCGGGCGCAGGCCGAGATGTTCGAAAAGTAGGAGGATTTATAACTCCTTCGATTCGGATTTCGGACATGAACGTAATCGGATAAAAAAAATTTGCCTCATTTGCAAGTTAGGGCAGCGGAATTTTCCCAAAACCCTGCTTTTGGGGAAAGCTTCCGCAAATTTAAAGAAGTTTTTTGGGCTTTTCAGCTTGAAATTTGCAGCAGCAAAAGCAGGATAAGAAATCTTATAAGAAGACTCATTCCAGTTGAGCAGACGACTATCCGAACACCAAGGCTGGGGCCGAAAAGAGCTACTTTTTTTGGAAGCTGGCTTCTAAGAGCAAAAATTGGAAGCATAAACATGCTGCCTAGCATAAGAACTATCATGGCTTGAAGATTGGAAATTTCTCCGGCTTGGATCAGAGGACCAAGCAGAGAGATTCCAAGAATCGGGCTTGCGGCATAACTTGTCAGAGGCAGGATTGACTCAGGGGGAATTTTGAAAAACTCTGCTAGGGGGAACACACTAAAAATTTCAAAAGCGCCTTGCTCCTGAAAGAAAAAGACGAGGGTGGTTGCGCATAGATAAATGCCCGCAATTCTTAAAAAAAGCCGGGTTTCTTTTCTAAAAGCTTTTACAAATGCGGTTTTAAGGTCCGGACTTTTTTCGAATTGCTTTTCAGGAGCATGGCAGGGGTTTTCTTTTAGAAAGATTTTGCTTGCAAAGACTACGCAAAGAACTTTAAAAAGAGCGGTTGCCAGAAAAACCAGGGCGTAAAACCCTCCTACAACTGGTCCCAAAGCCGGAAAGACAAGGGGAAGCTGATAGGTTAAAAGCTCTCGCACATAAGCCGGGGTACTGTTCATTATTGCGCAGAGTAAAAGCTCCCGCTCATTTAGACATTTTTCTTCCCTGGCTCTAACAAGGAGACTGTTTGCAGCAAGAGTTGAGCCTATCGAGACTACAAAGGCCGAAGCACAGGGTTCGGGCAGGTTTGTATGGGAAAAGAGAGGTTTTATAAACCCGGATAATTTGTGCATGAGCCCAAGTTCTACCAGAATACCTGTTCCAAGGAGGCCCAAAAAAATCATCAATAAGACAGGGAGTGCAAAATTCAAAACTCTAAAGAAAAACTCAGGGATCAAAGCTTAAACGGCCCTCCGTATAGCTAGTATTTGCCCCTATATAGCGGAATTTTTTGTTAGCCTTTATTGCATTCTTATGGCAGCCTTTGTTTTTATTTTGAAAGCTTGAGCTGAGGCCTTGGGAGGCTGAGGAGCAATTATCTTAGAAGGAAAAAAGAATTAAGAAAAGTTTTTCAAATTTTGATTCCTTGTTTGTTTTCCTTAAAACTTTCCTTCTTTACTTTTTTAAAGTTTGAAGGAAAGCTCTCTGAATAAAGGCCCAAAAAAGAGCTTAAATTCAGGCTTCAGACTCTTTTTCTCCTCTTACAACAAGTACAGCCTTTTTAGAGTTTCTGACAACTTTTTCCGCAACACTTCCCAAAAGGAACCTTTCTACCCCGCTCTTTCCTAGTGTTCCCATAACCACTAAGTCGATATCGTTTTCTTCGGAAAATTTCACGATTTCATCCGCAGGATGCCCTTCAAGGATTACAGCTTCGGTTTCAAGGCCCGCAGCTTTTCCAGCCTTTTCGACATAGGCTGTAGCCTCGGCTCCTTCGCTTTGAAGGTGCTCTTTCATCGCTTTTTCCCAGCCCATATCCCGCGGCGGGATTATATGGCGCCCTCCTCCAGCAATCACATAAACGGCATAGAGTTTTGCAGCGCTCAAACGGGCAATTTCAACCCCATAGGCTATTGCTTTTTTACCAAGGACTGACCCGTCGGTTGCAATCATTATTTTTCTATAGCTTGTGCTTTGCATACAAAATATCCCCTTTTACTCCGAAATTCAAAGAAAGCTCCGAATTCAAATGCTATAATTAGATTAGGCAATACGATATAATATACTTTTATAGAGAACCTTCAAGAAGGGTCCAGCTTTTGGGCAATTTTCATGCAAACCAAAGAAAGCCTTCGCTTAAGAGATAAAGCCCTCCTGAAATTCCGGCTCCTGCAAATGTGGCAACAAAATTAACTCCGCTGTTTGAGAGCAAGCCTTTTTTTTGAAAAGTTGCCCCGAGCAAACTGTCTACATTTGTTCCTAAAAAACCTCCTGCTGTTGCAAGCAGGACAGAAAGAGTAAAGTTATCCGTTACCCCAAAAGCATAAGCTAAAAGCCCAATCAGAAGCGAGCCAAAGAGCGCTGCCAACTCCCCAAGCCAAGAAATTGCCCCGTCTTCGCCCGGACTTGCCACTTTAAGGTTTGTTATCAACCTGGGGCTTCCCTTTGCCGTGGTCCCAATTTCACTTGCGAGCGTATCTCCGGTTGCAGTAGCTACGGTTCCAAGATATGCGTACAGGATTGCCTGACCCTGAGCTGGAAAAACTCCGTAGGCTATGGCAAGGACGAGAGCCGTCGTACTGTTTGAAAAAACATTTTCATAACTCCGAATCCCCCCTTTTTCCTGGGCAAGGCCTATTGATTCCTTATACCTGTACTTATACCGTGTAAAACCCCCTCCGAGAATGAAAAAAGTTAGGAGGAGAAGATACCAAGAAAGCCCGCTGAAAACTATTATCAAAAGCCCTAGGAGGGCTGCACTGAGAAGGGCTGAGATATCAGCTATCTTTGCCCTGTAAGCCAGAAAACCTAAGAGGAGCGAAAAACCTAGAGCCAGAAGCATTTCTTGAGGAGGGACACTATATCTGAATTCTTCAAAAATCCACATGGTCATACCCGCTCCGAGCGGAACCGAGATATTCCGATTGATTCCGGAGGGGATGGACTCAAAGAGGGCTCCGGTTACAGCCCCTATTACCGCTATAAAGAAGACGAGGTTAGAAGAAACCGAAAGCTCCTGCCAGTAGAGAGCCCAGCTACCTGCAAGAAAAGCGGCAAGGATGCGGAGGCCTAGGAAAGCGGAACTCCGAAGGCCTGAAAACCCTTTTTCATTTTCCTGCCTCTGACTTTCTCTAAAATAAGAAACCTGCTCTCCTGAAACAGAAATTGCAAAAGCCCCCAGCACAATATAAAGGGGCAGAGAATAAGCCAGCCCTTCAAAGAGCAAGGAAATAAAGAGCAAAACGGACATGGAAAAGGCAAGTTTTGTCAGGTCCTGACTCTTAGAGAAGCTTTTTTTTGAGAACTTCAAGCCCAGGAAAAAAACAAAAGTTAGCAGGAAAAGGAGAAGAGGACTCCCAACAAAAGGGGCAAGCAAAACAAATACGAAATAAGCTCCGTATTTCAAGAAGAGGCCCGAAGCTCTCTTTTGATTTTTAATTGTAAAGGCGGCTCTGTCCATCGTTTGACATCTTTTGTTTTTTAAGGGATAAATTGTGAAAGGACTATATAGAATAAGACTCCGTTTATAAATAGCTAGTTGTCTTTGCCAAGAACAGCTCCTCATACAATATATGCTTTTCTAAAAGGTAGGCTAAAATGTATACCTTATTTGAGAGAAAACCTAATTGAAAAATTAATTCAATAAATATAACCGGCATTCAATCCAATATTTTCCTATTTCAAGCAAGGAATTCTTAAACACTTAAAAGCAAGAAAAAGCCTATGGGAATTAAGGGGGAAGAAAATGAGGGCATATGCTCGAGAGTATGATCTGATTATAATAGGCACGGGTTCGGCAATGAATTATATCAATGCTATTATAGCCGCAAAACCGGAAGGAAAAATTGCGGTTATTGATAAGGATGACCCTGGAGGGATTTGTTTGACCCGGGGTTGCATCCCTTCAAAACTCTTGCTCTATCCTGCAGAATTGCTAAGGGAAATTGAAACTGCAAAAGAATTCGGAATCGAGGTGCAAATAAGAGGAATAGCTTTTCAGAAAATCATGGAAAAAATGAGGAGAAAAATCTCTGCTGAGGTTGAATTGATCCGAAAAGGGCTTTTTCAAAGTCCTGAAATTGATTACTACCCTGAACCTGCAGAGTTTATCGCTCCTTATACCCTAAAAGTAGGAGCAGAAACGCTTAAATCTAAAAATTTTTTTCTCTGCACAGGCTCAAAACCTGCAATTCCTCCAATAAAAGGGCTTTTGGAAACTGGCTACCTTACAAGCGATACAGTCCTTGAACTTGAAAAGCTTCCAAAGAGCCTCCTTATCCAAGGAGGAGGCTATATAGGAGCTGAATACGGACACTTTTTTTCGGCTATGGGCGCAGAGGTTACGCTAATTGGAAGAAATTCACAGTTTCTGCCCCAAGAAGAACCCGAGGTTTCTCGACTGGCAGGCCGGAAAATGGGACAATATATGCGAATCTTTACAAACCATGAAGCTCTGGAAGTGCGACAGGGAAAAAAAGAGGAAAAAGGAGAGGAAAAGGAAAAGCCCTCCGAAGAAAAAACAGTTCTTGTGCAAAATTTAGCCTCGGGAGAAAAAATTGAATTTAGAGCGGAAGAAATCTTGCTTGCAACTGGGAGAAGTTCCAATTCTGACATTCTACAACCCGAGAAAGCTGGAATTGAAACGGATAAACAAGGTTGGCTTTCTGTAAACGCTTATCTTGAAACTTCCAAGCCTGGTATCTGGGCTTTTGGAGATGCAAACGGAAAATACCTACTCAAACATGTCGGAAACTATGAATCCGGAATTGTTTATCGGAATGCAATTCTGAATGAAAAAGTGAAAGCCGATTACCATGCCGTACCCCATGCGGTTTTTTCTTATCCTGAAATTGCAAGTGTCGGGCTCAAAGAGGCTGAAGCCCTTGAAAAATACGGAAAAGACAAGCTCCTCATAGGGTTTCAGCTTTTTGAGGAAACCGCAAAGGGAATGGCCCTTGAAGCCAAAGATTATTTTGTAAAAGTAATTTTGGAAAAAGCAAGCGGAAAAATTCTTGGCGCCCACATAATCGGACCCCATGCTTCGGTTCTTCTGCATCAAATCCTTCCGCTCATGTACACAGCTTCAGGGGATGCATCTCCGCTAATGCGGAGTATGGACATCCATCCGGCCTTAAATGAGGTTGTATCTAGAGCCTTTTTTTCTAGGATGAGCCCTGAATCTTATCATCAGCTTCTCAGAAGGCTCGGACTCGAGCCTTAAATTCTGAAATTACCTTGTGCTCAGCGCCTTTACGGGATCAAGTTTTGCAGCCTGCTGGGCAGGATAAATTCCCCCAAGTAAATTGAGCAGAAAGACTGCGGTAATGATTATGAAAAGATCTTCAGGCCGAATAACGGCTGGGATAGTGCTAATGCCTCCAAGGGTTTGTGTGGGAAGCTCGTAATTTCCGATCCAGATAGCTAAAAGAACTCCTAAGAGCGTTCCAACCAAAGCGCCAAGGAAGCCTAAAAGGCTGCTTTCAAGTAAAAAAATTAGCCTTATTCCAGAAACTGTAGCTCCCATTGCTCGAAGCATTCCGATTTGTGTTGTGGCCCCTATAACCGAGAGATTAAGGCTGCTTATCACGCCAAAAGAAGCAATAACTATGATAAGCCCCAGGGTAATATTGTTTGAGCCAGTTTCAAGGGCAAGAGTTCGCAGGATTTCAGGGTTGGTTTCGGTCCAGCCTTTT
>JAQUFK010000098.1 GCA_028684695.1 Methanosarcinaceae archaeon
AACAAAAACACAACTAAAAGAAGCAATGTTAGTATGAAAAAATTATAGTCTTTTAGTGTGGGATAAAAGTTCTCAATCCATTCATATATTTTCAGAATTATAAGAAGAACAAACAACGAACTGATAGTTCTATACATGTTGTTTACTTCAGAGAACAATTCGATTTTTTTATCTTCTTTAGAGGCTGATATATACTCACCGTACTTTGAATATTCTAAAAAATTAATTTTTTTTAAGGCAGGTTCAACAACCAGTGATCCAAACCTACTTACTACTAACCCAATAAAATAGTAAACAAAAGCACCTATAACAATATTATCTTGAAGAAAAGAATATGAAGTCATTTTGTCAGAAATTACTACAAAAATAACACCAGGAAACAAATAATTATACAAATTATATGATGATATTTTTTCCATTATATTTTTCATATTACTTCCTGGATTTAACGAGTGTTAATAAAAAGTAGGAGATAATGAAAAATCACTCAATGTTGGTAATAGCTCATATTTTTTCAAATTCACAGTAATTGCATGAGGAACATGGAGGGAGTGTGTCACTTTCATCATCTAATATTTTTGAATCTCCACATTTTTTACAATAATATGTTCCTTTCCCTGGTTTTTCTCCACATTTATACATTTTCAATTCACCCTTTTGTATGTTTTAAATAAATGTGTTTACTGTATCTATAAATATGTTTTGTTAATTACATACTGACGTCTGGTATATTTTAGGTGTTTTTCTATTTTTAGCTGATTTATTTAAGCAGTCTTCTAAGAGCAGGAGGTGCTTAATTCCTTAGCTTTTTTAGAAAAAGATTGTTTGTGGTATTTCAAGCCCCAAAGCTACAAGCTTACAATACTTGCGGATTTCCAAGCTTACTTTGAAAACAGAATTTCAGGCCAGAAATCCACAAGAGTTGAGCTAATTCACACTGTAATTCTGCAAATCTGGAATTTGAGGAGTATAATTTTGATCCACACACCTAGAGGCGTGACTATTTTATGGGCATTGTAGAATTTGGGTGGTATAATTTCAATCCACACACCCTTAACGGATGTGACGCGATAGATAGGGGAAATCCTGGAATCAATAAAATTTCAATCCACACACACTTGCGAAAGGGTGTGACTATATGCCTGCTAGTTCTTAAGTTGCATAGCGTATTTCAAGCCACAAATATGTAAGAGTTATGGTCTTTTATAAAGAGAGTATTTATATATCCTTCTTTCGGCAAGGAAAGTAGAGCTTCAAAATACTATTTAGGGGGTTATTTCTGCTGTTTTTGGAGCATAAAGGTTTCTCATTCTTACATTCTATGCTTAAAGCTAAACCCTCTTTTTAATGTGACTTTAAAACTAGGATCAATTGAGCTCTGGAGCTTTAGCTAGCTTAGCTATCTGCTTAAAATTTAGAGGTATAGGGGTGTATCTTCGCAAAATCAAAAAAAGCGAAACTATTCAGTCTGTTTAAGTCAATTTTGATATTGTTTTTTCAGACTAAATAGTTCTTAATATTGCAATTCACATACCTTTGAGGTTGTGACTTTGGGTTATTTTGAACCCTATTTTAAATTTGCTTTTATTTTAATCCACACATCCTTATCGGATATGACATTGAGTTGTATAGAACTCAACTCCAAGTGCAACACTCCTTTTAGCGACACTTAGAATAAATATGATAAGTTGTTTTCGACATTTTTGGATTCGGCAAATGGAGATTAAGCCATACATCTTAAGATGCATCTAAATATTAATTTAAAACGTTCGAGAACAACATATCAATGATTTATATAAACCTAATAATATTTCAAATTATTGATCTAACAAAACGCAAAACGAGGATTTTTGCACTTGAAATGTAAAATCAAGCTAATAAGCTTATAAGCATTTGTCAAGAATAATATGCTTATCCCATTTGGGCTTTTCTACTATTGCTTTTTTATTCAATGGTTCAGTCTTTTAAAAATTAAAAAAGAGAAGAGCCCAAAAACGAGGGTAAATCGTCTTCAGTCCCTTCTTTTTCAATCATAATTTTTCTATTATCTCAACGCCTTCTGGGATCTCTTCTGAGATTGTTATTTTGTAATCTCCAAATGAACGGGCTGGCAAATCCTGAGACAAAGGTTTTACTTTTACCTTTTCGAAAAGAATATGAGACTGGCAGCAGCCAAGTTCACTTTTGTGCTTGAAAATGATTAGTTTTCTTGCAGCCATTTTCCCTTTTGAAGCCGAATGATCATGTTCAAACATATTTATCAGGCTTCTCCAAAGTAATTCCAGATCCTCTTCCCTAAATTCGGTCTTCTTTGCAAGAGGAGCCGAGATATAGCCTTCGAGACGGTATAAGCCATAAGGAACAATTTGTTTCTTGCCCATTGTTTGGCCTTTTTTAGCATCTTTTTCATTGGTTACTGCACAGCGAGTAATTGTTATTTCCTGCTGGAAGATCGGCTCAATGCTGCGGGCAAAGCTGAGTTGTACAGGGCCTCGTACCTGCCCACAATTGACCTCAGTAGTCATTACGGCTCCAAATGTTCGAATATCATAGAAATTTCTGCACATAAATTTGGTTAATTCTTCATCTTTTGGTTTCTTGTTAGAAGGTTCGATTTTTAGGTAATCATAAGCTTTTTTGTGCTGAGTATTGAGCACAACTCCGGATTTGACGTATATTTCATACCCTGCTTCTCCATTTTTTACAAGGTCAACATAGTCTCTAATTTTTCTCTTAAGACAAACATCGGTCACGATACCGTTTCCGGTTTGTGGATCTACTCTTGGTAGATTTCCCATATCTGGATCCCCATTTGGGTTTCCATTCTCTACATCGAACAATAACACAAATTCATACCTATTTTTTATAATTTTATTCATGATTACTCAACCTGCTTTGAGAGGATTTCATTTTTTATGGAAAACGCTTTAGCTTGATGATAATAACCAAGTACAAACATGCCCTGAGCTTCGAGATTTAGAAAGGTTGGAAATGCATCTACCCCCTCCAAAATTTGTTCAATCAATTGATTTAACTTAAACCCCTCTTCTACGCTGGCTCTATGGGATTGTGATAATTTTAAAAGTTCTGGAAATATCTCTGCAGGCCTGGCTGAAGCCCTGCTAAAGTATTTGCTAATAATGGAGCTCCTTCTCGCTCGGCTTTTGTTATTTATATTTGTATTATTTTTATTCTTATTTTGTGCCTTTTCAAGCACGGCAAACAACCTTCCCAGTCGATAGGGGCTATTTTGGCTCTCTTCGTTTAAACTCACAGTAATCAAAGCTTGGTTTATATCTGTTAATCCTGCTCTGCTTAAGCTAAGCAGATAGGCTTTGATAAAGCCTGCTCGGACAGAATTTATTGAGCTTTTCCCTTTTATCTTCTTCAGAATTGCACTGTATAAGGGACGAGGATAAACCGTATCCGTAAAAAGAGAACGCAAAACAAGGCTCCCAAGAAGGGGATATACTTCCTTTTTATCCGAACCTTTAGGGAGAGTTTCCTTCAACAGCCTATCTACTGAAACATATTTAAGAGCGGAATCTCCTTTAATAATTTCCATATCAAGCTGATATTGAGCCAACTTTTCAATAATATTTCCTATGCAATCAAAATTCCAGAAGCTTACAGCAAGGCGCGCATTATTCGGAGAAAGCCCCAGGATATAGAAATTGGTTTCTGGATCGATTTTAAGCTCCTCTTGATTTATTTTCTTCCCGCTTCTGACTTTGTTGAGAATGCCCTTAAGCTGCTTGAGTTTTTGAAGCTTCTCTATTTGAGAAATTTCAGGCTCCTGTCCTTTCTTTTTTTCCATATTCAGAGCTGTTTCTTTTTTTCTTAAGTTTGGAGGATTGATAAATAATTTCACAAGCTCCTCACAGGTTTTTTCCTTAGGCTTAGCCCTTTCAGCCCAGAAAACAACTGTTGAATCCGCAATTCGAATTTTGTGACTCTGATTTGAAAGCAGGTAATTTAAAGCCGTTGTATATTTGAACATCGCAGCTTCACTAATCGGGGCATTAAAGCCCTGTTTTTTCCCATAAGAACAAAAAGCCTCCTCATTAAAGCTAACAAGGGAAGCCCCTGCTGCTTGAGCTCCCTCAACCCCCTTAATCTTTTGGTGAATTTTGGCTACCGGTTCTATTTTCCCGCTTACTAAGCATTGAGCAGCAACTGAATTTCCTTCTACAACCTCATGATAGTATTTTTCCCAGGCGGCTTTCACTTCTGGTTTCTGGTGTAAATATTTTCCTTTCCATCCAAAAACACAGTTTCTACCAGCAAGGAGTTCCTCCTTATATTCGCTTAATTTTGGCTTTTTAAGGAATTCTTCTGGGTTCCACCTATCTAAAAAAGAGAGGATTCCAAGGACCTCAGGCTCCTCTAAACCATCTAATATTTCATGGTGAAGGCTTTTAAAAGCTTTAAAACAGGCTTTAGAGCGCGGGGTGATCAGAATGAGTTCTTTATCCTTTGCTTCTAAGACTGTATAAGCAGAAGCCTTCTCTTTTTCGGGGAGAGCCTTCAATTTCTTCTCAAAGGCATCTCTTTTTTGTTTTTCAACTCCAAAAATATATTTTGCATTATCGCAGATAAAATATGGAAAAACTTTACTTGCGCGAGCTTTCTGGAAGGGAACATTTATATTCTTGGGTTTTGGTCTTTTATGATCGCCTCTGAGATCTAGAATCTGTAAAAGCCTCCCTTCGGAAGAAATAAGAAGGACAAATGAAACTTTTGCACTGCTATACCCAAATCTAGCTATGCTAACATTCGCATCCTTTTCAAGAATATCATAATATCTGCACAGGGCGGAAATTATCATGAAAATCCTCCATAAGAAAGGCATTTCTGAACATCAATAATCCCATCTACCATAAGGGCCCGGAAAAAAATAGGCCTCATATCCTTGGAAAAATCAATATCATATAGCATAAATCCAAGATCTCGTTTTCCCTCTTTTTTTCCATAGTAATAAGATCTTGGAATTTTCCCTTCAATTAATTCAAATTGAACTGGAAATTCCCGACACCCAAAATAAGGGCGATGGAAACATTGTCCTTTTCTCATCCTTCGCAGAGCAATATTGTAATGTTTTTCAACGGTGTCCGAAGGGCCTGCTTGAACTGTTTTTTCAAAATGAGCTTCAATAACATAACAAACTTTGCGAAGAACAAGCGAAGCTCTTTGGACGATGCCCTCCTTGGAATCTTGATATAGAGCAATATCCCCTCCTTTAAATGCAGTTTTCACTTTCCCTGCAGATATTTTTCCTGGTCTTTCATTTCTACGAATATTGTCAAATTTGATCGGATTTAAAACATGAATTTTATCAATTTTCCAGCAAATTGCAGGTTTCCAGTAAATCGCTTCAATAATACCACGTGCTGCTGAGGGGGTTATGACATCATAGCTTACACGTTCAACTTTCATTTCTGGACGTGTAAAGCAAGCATAATCCCCCCATATTTTCAGCTTTATTCCAAATGCTATTTTAACCACTTCCTGATACTATAAATGATGAAAGTTTATTGTCAAGTTTTACGTCTAAAAATCCAATTTTTTCAGAGTACTAATTTGCTTCCGTTTCTACAACAAAAAATCTAACAGCTAGGGAGGAAATTAAATAGGATATTTTAAATTTTTTGATTTGTTTCGAATAAAGTTCCTTAAAATTTAGTTGAGTTCTTACAGAGGTTACAATCCTTAATCCCTAATTTCCAATCCGTTTAGAGGGTGCAGAGAGGAGCGAGTTTTAATCATCTCTAAATAATATCAGGAATTTTTTAGGAAGAATCCCCCTCTTTGTATATTTTTGTATATCTACAGGTTGAGAAGTTCTTTTGGGAAAAAGAAATTCCAAGTCTTCTACCTTAGCTGGCCTCTGTGTTTTCAGATTTTTCGTTTTTTGGATCATAGTCGATAGAGGGGGTTAAACAGCTTTACTTTCACTTGATATTCAAAAAGATCGTTCTGTTCGGTTCTATAAGCTTCCTATATATTATGAAAATAGAAATTCGGATCAAAGCCCATTTTTAAGGCTTCCAACTAAATGCATTGATGAGAGTTTTTTCTCTATTTCCCAAAACAGAAAGGGGAAATTTTTAGGGGAAATTTTTGTGAAGGTAAATCTGTTTTTTTCTGCACAGGCTTTGGATTTGCCTTTAATACTTGTACTTGATTTTTTCTCAGATCTCAAAAACCTTGCATTCTTTTGAGCCTTCGATTTTCAAACAGTAACTCGAAAAATTCATATTGTCCACTGAGAGCAGCTTTATCTGAAAAAGAAATTTTTCAGTTTCAAAAATCAGCATTAACTAAGAAAAGTAGAGCCATACGGATATAAAACGAAAGAAGAAACCCTTTTAACTGTTATTGAGGATAAGCTAAAGCTGAAAAACGTTTAGATCCGGAGTTGCTATCTTTTTTTTATCTGCTGTATTATCCGGTAAAAACGACTTGGCTAAGCGCTCAGTAAGCCCATATTTTCCACCCCCATAATAGAGAAGCTCTCCATGGAAAGCTACTTCTTAGAAGATACATATATAGTGCTTTGAAATCCACCATAGAGTTTTTAGCCTCCTGCATATCTGTTTTAGAATAATCAACTCTGATATTGGTCTATCTAAATATCTAAATATCTAAATATCTAAATATCTAAATATCTAAATATCTAAATATTTTTACATATCTGAAGCGTTGGGAAAGTATCCCTGCCCTCTTTCTAATTTTCATGCTTTTTGGGAAGCGTCCTTTTAGGGCTTATTTATCAATATTTCGGCCTGAAAATAGGATAATTCTAAATTAAAGTGTAATTTTTTGCGTAAATAATTCTTTGTTTTATTGCATTATTTTTCTCTGCTTTTTATATATTTTCAATTATTCATCTCTACCTTTTTTACTGAGTATACTAAGACAAAACATTTATGCTTATTGTTACTATAAAAGTAACAACTATATCCCAAAATAGCTTCCCGCCTAAGCCCCTCCTAATATACTTTGAGAAATTGGAGCTTAGTGAAAAAATGGAAATTTAAGTTGAAAAATCCCCAACTATGCTTTATTTTTCAATTTGAAGAGTTTTACCGCTTCCTTTGGAGCTGAGTGTTCCAAGTTCTCTTCCAAGCTCCCGGGCTTTTACAAGCACTTCTGGCTGCTCTGAAATTTCAGTCTGGTCGGTTCCGGAGGCAAGGATCGTATCCTGAACCTCAAAGCCTAAAAAATAAAAAAGGCCTGCTGTATACTCGATATAAGACATAAACGAGCCTGGGTTAGAATTTCCCTGGGTAAAGGCAAGGATTAATTTTTTCTTTTTTTCGAGTCGACTTGAAAAGTCAGGATTCATCAAAGCCATCAGCCGGTCCACAAAAAGTTTTGTCTGTGCACTCATCTGCCACATGTAAACAGGGGTCCCCAGAACTAAAGCCTCCGAATCCAAAATTGCTGCGTAAAGCTGCTGCATCTCATCCTTGGTTGCACATTTTCCTTCGGTTTGGCAGCGGAAACAGGCGTTACAGCCTTTGATCTTCAGGGCTGCAAGGTTATAAAGTTGGGTTGTAGCTCCTTTATCGGAAGCCCCCGTAAGAATTTCTTTTACAAGCTTTGCGGTATTGCCATTAGAGTTAGGACTCCCCACTAATCCAAGAACTTTAATACAAAATCCCCCTTCCTGCGCAAAAACAGTATAAACAATATTAAAAATAATAGCTGCAGGAGTATAAATAA